>JAAYCI010000090.1 GCA_012729855.1 Oscillospiraceae bacterium | reverse complement strand
TGCTGGAGGCGGTGGCCGAGGTGTTCCCGCAGGCCAAGTACCAACGCTGTGTAGTCCACTTCTATCGCAATGTGTTCTCGGCCACGCCACGCGGCAAGATGAAGCTGGTGGCCAAGATGCTCAAGGCCATCCATGCCCATCCCGCTCGGTCATCATCGATGTTTCACATCCTATCGCCTTTTCTTATCTCTATTCTACCACAAACCACATCCTTGCGCATGCTTTTTGGACTTCCACGCTACATATTTAGGGGCTTTGTCAACAGTTCCATGTTGACACGAGTCAAGCAAGAATGTTTGCCCAAAGAGCAATGCACCTGATTTGAATAGCGGCAACAAAAGAAGCTGTTGTCTTGGCATAGCGAGTTGTAATTCCCCGCCAACGCTTTAAGTGCAAAAAAGTATTTTCAACGATATGGCGAATTTTATACAAATACTTGTCATACTCCCGCTGCTCTTTTCGGTTCCTTTTGGGCGGAATGACAACCTGCATTCCAGCGGTAATTGCTTTTTCAATAATCTCGTTTGTGTCATATCCACGGTCTGCGAGCAGATATTCTGCTGTGAATCCGTCAATCAACGCGACAGCTTGCTTGCAATCCGCAACGGTACCTGCTGTAACAAGTATTCTGACCGGCATACCATTTGCATCCACGGCCAGATGTATCTTGGTGTTGAGCCCCCTTTTGTACGTTCCATATCTTGATTCCCGCCCCTTGCTCCGGCGGCATGTGGATGAACCTTGACATGGCTGGCGTCTATCATCAGCCATTCAAAGTCAGGCTCATCAATAAGTATTTCCAATATCTTTTCCCAGATACCCTTATCGCGCCAACGGCGAAACCGCTGGTATACAGTGTTCCATTTCCCGTATTCAGGCGGCAGATCACGCCACGGCGCACCAGTGCGCATTTCCCAAAACACACCGTTCAAAAACAGTCGGTTGTCTTCCGCCACACCACCCCATTGACCTTCTTGGCCGGGCAGCAGCGGCTCCAACAGCAACCAGACTTTATCGGGGATATCGTGTCGGCTCTGGGTGTTTTTCATTGCGAGAGCCTCCCATAGTGATTTGCTCTCATTATATCATATTTCTGATTTGGGAAATTTGTAATAGAACGCACCTGCCAACACTGCCGGGTTTACCGTGTTGGCAGGTGCACCTTATTCGTTGCCTTTGCCGCAGCCGGAAAACCGCTGCAGGCCCTGCGCTTTTACAGCGCCTACTCCGCCCCAGCCTGTGCCGCCTGCAACAGCGGCGCCACGCACACCCGGTTTTTGCCGGTGCGCTTGGCCTCGTACAGGGCGTCGTCGGCCTGCTTAATCAGGTCTTCGTAGCGCAGGCAGGCCGTGCCCTTTGCGGCGCAGCCGGTTGAACAGCACCAGAAACAGGATGTTGACCGCGACATAAGCGGCCGAGAACGCGGTAAAGAAAACTGGGTTCAGGCGGGGCAGCTCGGGGAAGGTAAGCGGGTAGACATACAGATAGATGAAAAAGCATCCCAGCTGTGTGATGATATTGAAAATAGGCAGTATGGAAAAACGCCAGTTTTTTTTCTTGGCGCAGTGCAGGGCAAAGTCCCGCTCCAAATCAGGCGGTATTTGTATAAAAAATCGTTTCCACGCTGCTTTCAGCTTCACAAGCGTGGCCGCTGCAATCTCTTTCCGCGCCCGGGCATCCCTTTTCCAGGGCCTGCGCAAGCAAACCGTATTATGGATTTGAAGCAGTATAGCACAAAACGGCGCATATTGCATAGAAAAAATCGTCCTTTCTACGCAACATGCGCCGGTATGGGCAGCTTATAGGCGGCCGGCTACCCCTCCCACTTGAAGCTATCCTTCAGCTGCACAATGCGGTTGAAGGTGGCGGCGTGTTTGGAATCCTTGCAAAAGTAGCCCATGCGCACAAACTGGAAACGCTCGCCGGGGTTGGCGTCGGCCAGGGCAGCCTCCAGCTTGGCGCCCGGGCGGGGCAGCAGGCTGTCGGGGTTCAAATGGTCCAGGTAGCCCGTGCCCTCGGGCGCCTCGGCCACGTTTTCCAGCGTGAACAGGTTTTCATACAGCATGGCGGCGGCATCCACCGCGTGGGCGGCGCTTACCCAGTGCACAGTGCCCTTCACCTTGCGGCCGTCCACCGGCTTTTCGTTGCGGGTCTCAAGGTCGGCGGTGCAGCGCAACTCGGTCACGTTGCCGGCGGCGTCCTTCAGCACCTCGTTGCAGCGGATGATATAGGCGCCCATCAGCCGCACCTCGCCGTCCGGCCGCAGGCGCTGCCACTTGGGCGGGGGCACCTCGGCAAAGTCCTCGCGCTCAATGTACAGCGTGCCGCTGAAAGCCACCGGGCGGGTGCCGGCGTGCTCGTCCAGCGGGTTGTTGGGGATGTCGAAGGTCTCGCTTTTGCCCTCGGGGTAGTTGGTGAGGGTGACCTTGATGGGGTCCAGCACCGCCATGCGGCGCAGGGCCGTGGCGTTCAGCTCCTCGCGGATGCAGTATTCCAGCAGGCGGATATCCACCGTGCTGTAGGCCTTGGCCACGCCCGCCTTCTGCACAAACGCCACAATGGACGCCGGGGTGTAGCCCCGCCGCCGCAGGCCGCTCAAGGTGGGCATGCGGGGGTCGTCCCAGCCGTCCACCTTGGCGGTTTCCACCAGCTCGCGCAGGTAGCGCTTGCTCATCACCGTGTGGGTAATGTTCAGGCGCGCAAACTCGATTTGCCGGGGGCGGTCTTTGTTGATGTCGGTAAAGCCCAGGCTCTCCACCACCCAGTCGTACAGCGGGCGGTGGTTTTCAAACTCGATGGAGCACAGCGAGTGGGTGATGCCCTCCAGCGCGTCCTGGATGGGGTGGGCGTAGTCGTACAGCGGGTAGATGCACCATTTGTCCTCCTGGCGGTGGTGCCAGGCGTGCATGATGCGGTAGAGGGCCGGGTCGCGCAGGTTCATGTTGCTGGACGCCATGTCGATCTTGGCGCGCAGGGTGCGGGCGCCGTCGGGGAACTCACCCTCTTTCATGCGGCGGAACAGATCCATGTTCTCTTCCACGCTGCGGTCGCGCCAGGGGCTGTTTTTGCCGGGTTCGGTCAGGGTGCCGCGGTATTCGCGCATCTCCTCGGCGGTTAAATCGCACACATAGGCCAGGCCTTTGGCAATCAGCTCCAGGGCGAAGTTATAGCACTGGTCAAAATAGTCGGAGCCATAAAACACGCCGCCGTCGGGCACGGCGCCCAGCCACAGCAGGTCTTCCTCTATGCTGCGCACATACTCCTCGTCCTCACGCACGGGGTTGGTGTCGTCGTAGCGCAGGTTGAAGGTGCCGCCATACTTTTTGGCGGTGCTGTAGTTGATCCAAATGGCCTTGGCGCTGCCAATGTGCAAATAGCCGTTGGGCTCGGGCGGGAAGCGGGTGTGGATGGCGCGGGAAAAGCCGGCGGCAAGGTCGGCGTCCACCACATCGTAGATGAAATTGGGCGGCAGCTCCTGGCTGCTGTTCCAGCTGTTGTTGTTCATAGGGTTGGCCTCCTGGGTATAGAATAACGCGCAAATGCGTAAATATCTAAATACTGTCGATCATCCGCTGCAGGCGGGCGCGCACCATCTCGGGGCCCATCACCCGCATCACCTCGTACAGGTCGGGGCTTTGCAGCCGCCCGGCAATGGCCAGGCGCAAAACGCAGCTCACGTCGGCCACGCTGCCGGGCCAGTTCTCCGGGTTTTGCTTGTAGGCCTTCATGTCGTCGGCGTAGCCAAAGGTTTTGGCCATTTCCTTCACCTTGTTAAACCACACGGTGCTGTCGTCGGTGGGGTTGTACAAATCGCGGAAGACGACCAGCATCTCGCGGGCTTTGTCGGCCGGCACGCACTGGGGCAGCGTGTAGTCGGGCGCAAAGGTTTCGTCGAAGAAGAAAGAAAAATAGGCTTTGGCTTCCCCCCACACGGTAATGTCCTTGCGGGGCTTCTTGCCGCCGCGGCCAATGGCCAGCATGCCCAGCGTGAAGGTGGCGTCCCGTTTGAGCAGTGCCGCGAAATCGGCGTCATGCTTCTCCGCCCATGGCAGCAGCTGAGCCTGCACGCCGGCGGCATCCAGCCGGGCAATCACCCCACGGGAAACGTCGTCCAGCTTGTCCATGTCAAACAGCGCGCCCGACACGCTCATCTTCTTGGGCGAGAACGCGAAATCCTCCAGCGGCAGCGTGGAGTTGGCGGCGCGCCAGTCCTCGTAGTTGGAGTTGAGCAGGCTCATCAGGTATTCCTTCACGGCGGCCACCGGGTAGCCCTTCTCGCCGTAGAAGTCCAGCGCCAGCTCGGGGTCCTTGCGTTTGGAAAGCTTGCGCTTGCCGCCGCCGTCCTGCTTCATCAGGTGGGCGGTGTGCAGGTACTTGGGCACCTTCCAGCCCATGGCGGCAAACAGCTGCACGTGCATGGGCAGGGTGGGCAGCCATTCCTCGCCCCGCACCACCACATTGGTGCGCATGAAGTGGTCGTCCACCACGTGGGCAAAATGGTAGGTGGGAATGCCGTCGGCCTTCAGCAGCACCACGTCCTGGTTGTTCTCGGGCAGGTCCAGCGTGCCGCGCACAAGGTCTGCCACCTTGATGCGGTTCAATATGCTGCCCTCGCTGCGGTAGCGGATGACATAGGGCTGGCCGTCGGCCAGGCGCCGGCGTATCTCATCCAGCGTGCTGTCGCGGTATATGGCAAAGCTGCCATAGCAGCCAAAGTTCAGCTTTTGCTCGGCCTGGGTCTCGCGCATGTCGGCCAGCTCGGCCTCGGTGAGGAAACAGGGGTAGGCCCTGCCCTGCTGCACCAGCCAGCGCGCACAGATATGGTATACCCCTGCCCGCTGGCGTTGGCGGTAGGGGCCGTAGTCGCCGGCGTCACCCGTCAGCGTGGCGCCCTCGTCAAAGGGCAGCGCGTAGTCATCAAACACCTTGAGGATGGTCTCGACGCCGCCGGCCACCTCGCGCTTTTGGTCAGTGTCTTCAATGCGCAGAAAAAAAACGCCGCCGCTTTGGTGGGCCAGGCGTTCGTCCACCATGGCGCCAAACAGGTTGCCCAGGTGCATGAAGCCGGTGGGGCTGGGGGCCATGCGGGTCACCCTGGCGCCCTCGGGCAGGGCGCGGGGCGGGTAGCGCCGCTCCAGGTCCTCGGGGGTGCCGCTCACGCCGGGAAACAGCAGGTCGGCAAGCTCAGTATAGTTCATCGGGTCACTCCTAACCTATAGGCGTGGTGCTTCCCACGCCGGAATGGTGGCCGCCCGCTTCTGCGGGCCACGGCGGCCAGTGTTTGTTTTCGCCATGAATCGGTCAGCTTTTGCCGGGCTCGTCCCCAAAGCGGTCGTCGGGCAGCGGGGTGTCAAAGCGGGCCGCGCCGCGGATATTCAGTATCATTTCATCAAAGCGCTGCTGGTCGTCCGGCTCCAGGCGGGGGCGGTCCACCTCGGCTAGCTGCGCGCCGGCGGCGTCCCGCCGGCCCATGGCCAGCAGGGCGTCGGCACAGTTCAGCGCCACCAGCGCCTTGCCCCCGCGCGACCAATACTTGTAGCCGGGCATGCGGGTTTCGCGCTGCTCGCCGGCCAGCCAAGCCTCGGCGTCGCCGCTTTCCTTGTAGCGCTCGCGGCGCTGGGCCGCGCGCTGGCGGTACCCCATGTTGAAGTTGCGCCGGAAGATTCCCCAGATGATGGGTGCCTGGATGAGCACCGAGCCCAACACCAGCACCGGCACCAAGGGGTGCACCAAATAGAGCAAAGCCTCAATGGCCAAAAAGATGACCAGCGCTACCACTGTACGTAAGACAGGCCGTTTCTTTTTCACGCCCGCCCTCCTCATTTCGCACCCCTGCGCAAATTTTGCTTGTTCCACATCTTGGCCTGCTGGCGGTAGTCGTTGGCCTGCTCCATGTCGCCCACCAGCTCGTAGCAATTGGCCAGCCCCAGCATGGGCTGGCTGCCGGCCGAAGTTGCCACCAGCTCGGGCGACGCGCCCGACAGCGCCGCGGCATACCAGTCGGCCGCCTGCTGGGTGTTGCCTATAGCCAGGTAATAGTCGCCCAGCGCACAGCATATCTCGGATGGCGGCATGCCCACCAGCTCGGGCGCGGCCACCAGCAGCAGCTGGTTGGCGTCTTTTTCCAGCGCCGCGCCGCGGGCCAGTACGCAATCGGCCCGGCGCAGCACCTCGGGGGGCTTGCCGGCGTCGGCGCGCACCGCTTCAAAGTAGGGCCGCGCGTTCTGGAAGTCCTCCGGCTTGCCGGCCATCATCAGCTCCCGGGCGTACATCATCTCCAGCCGGCTGGAAAAATGCTTGCCCTGCGCCACCAGGCGGGCAAAGTGGGCCAGGTCGCGCCCGCCGTGGTTGGACGTGGGCCTGTGGGTGATGACCACATTGCTGCGGTACACCACGGGGTCGGTGCGCAGGGCCTCGTGGATGGGGTCGGCAAACTGGAACGCCCGCAGCCGGCGGAAGAGCTTGGGGCGATACTCCACGTCGAAGTTCTCGGTGGTGGCTGCGGCCAGCTGGCCCGCATAGGCCATCTCCACCACCTCCACCTCGGGCAGCAGGGCCTGCTTCAGCTGGCGGAACTTGGCCTGGTTTTCGGGGTCTATCACCTCGTCGGCGTCGGCCACGTAGATATAGTCGCACTGCGCCTTGGAAAGGGAAAAGTTGCGTGCGGCGGCAAAATCATCCACCCATTCAAAGTCGAACACTTTATCGGTATAGCGCTGTGCCACCGCCTTGGTATCGTCGGTACTGCCGGTGTCCACAATGATGATCTCATCGGGGATGCCTTCCAGGCAGTCCAGGCAGCGTGGCAGGGTCTCCGCCTCGTTTTTCACAATCATACATACACTGATATCGGCCATGGGTCTCCTCCTGCTGCGAATGGCTTTACATATAGAATCAGTGTATCACAGATGGCCGGTGTTTGAAACCTTTATCCATCAAAAAAAGCCGGGAATCCCCCGGCTTTTGATGGGTTTTCTTTTAAACGGCGCTTTGCGCGGCTCAGGTGATTTTGGTATAGTTGGGCGCTTTGCGGTTGGTGGTGCGCTGGTAGCCCACCTTGGGGTAGCCAAACGTCATGGAGAAGCCCACCGTTTCGCCCTCTTGCAGGCCGATAAGCTGCTGCAGTTCGGGGCTGATGTGGTAGGCCAGCGTGCCGAAGCCGGTGCTGCAGGCGCCCAGGCCCAGCGCGTTGATCATCAACTCCATGTTGCCAATGCTCAGCATGGTGTCGAAGAGGTTGCCGTAATCGCAGATAACCACCAGGTGGTGGGGCGCGTCGTGCAAAAGCAGGTCCACACCGGTGGCCTGGTAGTACTGGTTCCACAGCACCCAGGTTTGCTGAAACTTCTGGTAGGTGGGCGGCATGTAGATTTTATTAAAGTCTATCTTTTCCACATCCACCTCGGCCAGGGCCTTGTTGGCAATGGCTTTGGCTTTCTTCATGGCGTCGCCCGCCAGCACCACATAGCGCAGGGTTTGGCGGTTGGCGCCGGTTTGGGTGTGGCGGCCGGCCTCAATGATCTTGGCGATCATATCGTCGGGCACTTCGTCCTTTTTGAACTGCCGCATGCTGCGCCGGAAGTTGATGAAGTTTTGCAGGCGCTGAGGCTCGATGGTGAAGCTGGCGGCATCGTAGGGCTTGATGTCGGCCGCGGCGTCCAACCCCAGCACATGGGGGGCGTTCTGGGTGCATATGGCCTCGCAGTGCCCGCATTCAATGCACGTCGCCTCCGGGTTGGGCCAGCTTTTTCCGTCTACCAATGACAACACGCGCAGCTGGCAATCTGCCACGCATGCCCCGCAACCGATACATTTGGTGGTGTCGATACTGGTCATGTCTCTTCTCCCTTCTTATTGTAAAGCCTTGCTTTCGGGGCCATGCACGCTTCCCCATACAGCAGATGCCTGCGGCCGCCCTCTCTCGCTGGCGGCTGCAGACTTTGCATGTGGTCCCCGTTGTTCCCCCTGGTTATGTAATGATGGTACGGTGGCCTTTGTGCGCCCGCTTAAAGGCATACATCCGTTCGTCGGCAATGCTTAAAAGCTCGCTGGCGGAAAGGCCGCAGCCGGGCTTGGCCTCCACCACCCCAAAGCTGATGCTGCGGGTGTAGGCGGGGCCGTCGGGCGCGCCGGACGTAAGCAGCGCGTCGCGCAGCTCCAGCATGCGCTGTTCGGCTTGGGCAAGCCCCATACCGGGCGCCAGCAGCATAAACTCGTCGCCGCCCAGGCGGCTTACCACCACATCGCCCGAAAAACCGGACAGGACCTCGGCCGTTTTTATAATGTACTGGTCACCCTCGGAGTGGCCGAAATTGTCGTTCACATACTTCAGGTTGTCCAGGTCTGCAAAGCACAGGCTGAAATGCTTTTCCTCCTCCAGCCACTGCCTGAGTATCTGCATGCCGGAGTAGCGGTTGTGCGTCTTGGTCAGGTTGTCGCGGTAGGCGTGCTTTTCCAGTAGCAAAAAGCGCTCCTTGTCGGCACTGATATTGGCAAACACATGGGCCACTGCGCGGCGCTCGTGCCACTGCAACGGGTAGCTGCCCACCGAAAAATAGCAGGTTTTCCCGGCGGCCACCATCACAGCCTCCACCTCGCCCAGCTGCTGTTTCCAGGCGCCGCTGTCCAGCCGGCCGTCTATCCAGTGGTCGGTCTCGGTTTTCAGCGCGGGGGCCTCCCGAAAGGCCTTCACGGCCGTGCTGTTGATGAACAGCCGCTCCTTGGTAAACACGTCGGTTACAATAACCCACTGGGCCATGTTTTCCGTCAGGGACTCCAGCAGGCTGTTGCTCTGCTCCAGCGCCAGGGTTTTGCGGCGTGTGTTTTCTATCTCCTGCATCAGGGCTTTTTGGCGGCCGTCCAACTGCTCTACCATGGTATTAAAGGCCGCAGCAAACTCACCCATAAAATCCAAACGGTGCTGGTAGTTGCCCTTGGCCACCTCCTGGGATTGCCAGGTCATGTGCTTCAGCGCCGCGTGCAGCGCTTTCAGCGGGGCCGCCAGCTCGTTGCCGGGCGGCGGCAGTTTCACACTCAAGTTGCCTTTGGCCAGCGCCTGTGCCAGTTCGCGCTGTTCTGCCACGCATTGCGCCAGGTATTGCAGCCCCTGGCCCAGCTTGCGGTAGTCTGCGTCCAAATCGTCCAGATTCAGGGCCGCGCCGGTTGGGTTATACAGGATATCGCGTACATAGTTGAAAAGAATTTCTGCCGTGTTGCTGATTGACCACACCTCCGCACCGCACGAGCATCGGCTTTGGTAATCAGGACCCTGAGCTTATCACATCCGCTTGGAAGCGGCACACCCGGTCGCCGCTTGCCCAGCAGTCAATCTCGCGCACTTCGTAGTTATTGCCGGTGTAGGTTTTTAAAATGCCGGCAATAAAACCTTCGTCGTACACACACACGTTTTCATCGGTTACCGGCAGGCCGCTGCAGTCCAGGTCCTGCCCCACCGTCAAAATCATTTTCCCGGTGGCGGGGTCAAACTCTTCCATGCGCAAAATGCCAATCTTCAAATCGCGCAGGGCATTTTGCAGGTTGTCCACAAAGCCGTCAAAATCCAGGCTCAGGTCCAGCACATTTTGGGCAAATTCTGTGCCGGCCAGGTAGCCCGCGTCGTAAAAATGCACGTTGGCCTGCGCTTCGCCATAGGCCTTGGTCAGCACGTCCAGCATGGTATATTGCATCAGGCGGTATACCAGCACCGGCATCTCTTCGCCCAAATCGCCCCGGCCGTCTTTAATGTTCCCCAGCTTGTTCCAGCTGAAGGCGCTGTGTTTGTTTTCGGCGGCAAAAATATTCTCCACTACAAAACACCCCTTCCTCTGCCTATTTTATATGAAAAGCATTTATTTGTGTCAAAAAAATGCCGCTTGATGTCGAAGATATTTTAGCATATCCCACAAGAAAAAGCAATTTGATTCTGCCCAAAGGGCCCCGGCTTTGTATAGCATAGAAAAAAGACGGGAATTGGTTGACTTCCCCAAAAAGGAGCGGTAGAATATAAGAGATTCTACAGGAAGTGGACGATGCCACATGAGAGAGCCCACCACCCGGGCCGAGCTTGAGGCCGCCCGGCAGGGCGGCGATGCCGAATTGGCCGCCATCATCACCCGGTTCATGCCGGCCATACGGCGGGTGGCCAGGCGGGCCGCCGGCCCCGGGCTGGATTTTGACGACGCCGTGCAGGAGGGCCTGATTGGCCTGTTCTTCGCCATACAAAACTGGCGGGAGGGCCGCGGCGCCGCTTTCAATACCTATGCCATCACCTGTATACAAAACGCGGTGCTTTCGGCCCGGCGTGCAGCCGGCCGGAAAAAACACGCGCCACTGAACCAAAGCGTGCCCCTGGGCGACGCCCCCGCCGTGCCCGGCCCCGAAGACGCGGCCATTGCAAACGAGCAGGTGGGCCTGGCACTGGCCCGGGCGCGCACGCTGTTGTCTCCTCTGGAAAAAACGATTCTGCGCCTCTATCTGGATGGGCTCTCCTACCGGGAGATTGCCCTGCGCATTGGCAAAACCCCCAAAACGGTGGACAATGCCCTGGCGCGTGTACGGCGGAAGCTGAAGTGATTCGCCGGTTGTGGTGCAACGGGCCGCCCTGGCCTGATGTATAAAATGCCCCAGTGGCTTAAGTCAGCGCGTTGGCTACACAGCTCCACCTGTACCAAGGTGACGGTTTAATTCTTCGGCGGGCAAAAACTTATCCAGAGGAGAATCATTATGTACGAAGACAAGACCCTTGCATGCAAAGATTGTGGCCAGGACTTTGTGTTCACTGCCGGCGAGCAGGAGTTCTACGCCAGCCGCGGGTTTGAAAACGAGCCCCAGCGCTGCAAAAGCTGCCGCGATGCCCGCAAAACAGCCGGGCGCGGCGCGCGCGAGATGCACATGGCGGTATGTGCGCAATGCGGGCAGGAGGCCAAGGTGCCCTTCAAGCCCCGCGAGGACCGCCCGGTGTATTGCAGTGAATGCTTCGCCCAGATGAAAGAGGAAACCGCTGCCATCTGAACCCCCGCTTCATAAACGCCCCCGGCCATGTGCCGGGGGTTTTTGCGTGTGGCGGGAGGGTTTTCAGGCTTTCCCGCTGTCTTCCACCTCGGTTATCAGGTAGATGCGGCTGATGAAATCGCTGACAAAGCGCATGTCGCGGTGGTAGCCGGCGCCGGCAAAGTCCTGCACCAGCGAAAGCCCCGCGCGGCACAACAGGTCGCCATAGGCGGTGTAGCGCTCGTTCTCGGTGGGCAGGCGCACCATCCTGTTCAGGGTGCCCAAAATCGCCCCGTCCGGGTTCAGGTGTACAGGCAGCACAAAGTTTGCCAGCCCGCCAAAACTCTTGATATCCAGCCACTGCCTGCGCACCTGCACCTGGTAAAGCTTTTCGGGCGCCAGCCCGGCAAGGCGCATGGGCGGGCGGATGCTGTTGGGCACCACCAGGCCCATAAAATCGCCCGCAAGGGCCTTTTTGCGTTCGGCATCCACCACCACCCAGCGGCAGTGGTCGGTTTCAAAGGGGCTTGCCGCGCGGTAAAAATCACCATACTGCAGCAGCTGGCGGTGTTCTTTGTACAAGGTGATCTGCGCCGCGATATCCTTGCGCTGGGTGGCTGTCAGCTTGGCCATGTCCAGCTCGTATCCCAGCAGGCCGAAGATGGCGGTGTTGAAGCGGGTGTCCAGCGGGGTGTGGCGCAGGGTTTGGTGGTTGGGCACGGCCGACACATGGCAACCCATGGTGCACTGGGGGTAGCCGTAGCTGGCGCCCGTTTGTATGCGCTGGCGCTCGTATGCGTCGCTGTCGTCGCTTATCCACACCTGGGGCATGTAGTAGAGCACGCCCAGGTCGTAGCGGTTGCCGCCCGAGGAGCAGCCCTCGAACAGGATGTCGGGCCGGGTGGCGCAGATGTTTTCCAGCAGGTTGTAAAGCCCCAGCGTGAAGCTGTGCATAAACTGGCCCTGGTCGGCCAGGGCGGGCGAGAAGTTGTCGGCCACGTGGCGGTTCATGTCCCACTTCACATACTGGATGTTGGCCGAGTCCAGCACCTTGCCCACCGAGTGGATGATGTAATCCCGCACCTCGGGGCGGCAGAGGTCCAGCACATACTGCTGCCGGCCGATGGCCGCCGGAATGAAAGGCGTCTGGACGATCCAGTCGGGGTGGTTCTCGAACAGGGTACTGTCGCCGTTTACCATCTCCGGCTCAAACCACAGCCCAAAGGCCATGCCCAGCTTGTTGATGCGCTCGGCCAGGCGGGCGAGGCCCCCGGGCAGCTTGCCCGGGTTCACGTCGTAGTCCCCCAGGCCCGCGCAGTCATTGTTGCGGCGGCCAAACCAGCCGTCGTCCAGCACAAACAGCTCCACCCCCAGCTTGGCGGCGTTGCGGGCAATGTTCAACAGCTTGGCTTCATTAAAGTTATAGTAGGTGCCCTCCCAGTTGTTCACCAGTATGGGGCGGGGGGCGTCCTTCCAGCGGGGGGGCAGTATCTGGTTTTTTACAAAGTGGTGCATGTTGTGGCTCATGCCGGTTTTGCCCTGGTCGCTGAAAGTCAGCACCGCCTCGGGGGTAACAAAGCTCTCCCCCGGGGCCAGCGGCCAGCCAAAGCCCTCGCTCCACAGCCCCTGCATCACGCGGGTGCGGCCCAGGCCGTCCACCTCCACGCTGCCCTCGTGGCTGCCGGAGTACACCAGGTTAAAGCCATACACCTCGCCGTGGGTCTCGGTGGCGTTTTTCTCGGCCAGGAAGAAAAAGGGGTTACACCGCGCGCCCGAGGCCCCGGTGCCGTTGCCAAAGCGCAGCGTACCGGGCGCAAGCGCCTGGCGCGTCACCTGGGTCTCCCGCGCCCAGGCGCCGGTGAGGGTGAAAAGGTCAAAGTCGCTGTGGGGCAGGTCCAGCTGGTGGGACAGGCAGCGCTCCAGCCTCACATGCGCCAGGCCCCGGTTGGTCACCCGCATCTTTTTGGTGATAACGTTTTCCTCGTAGAACAGGCTGAAAAACAGCTCCACCTCCAGGTTGGAGGCCTCGGAGAAGCTAAGCGCCAGCACTTTATCGGGCTGGCGGCCCTGGGGCATGCCGCCCGTGGGGGCGGGGGTGTCCTGTATGGTGGCGGTGCGCCAGGTAAAGTCGGTGGTGGTGCCCCCGTGGGGCAGGCGGGCCAAAAGGCTGGTGCGGCGGTAGTCGCCGCGGTTCTGGGGCGACAGCTCCAGCAGCAGGCTGGACAGCGCCGGCTGCCGGCCGCCGCGCAAAATATCGTTGCCAAAGCCGGCCTCCACCTTGCTTACCAGCGGCCGCGGGTAGGGCGCCCGGATGCGCGCGCCGTAGTAAAGCGTCTCCACCAGGCCCCCGCGCCCGGTATACAGCAGATAGCTGGTGTCTTTGGTATGCATTTCTATCATGTTGTTGTGGATGGTTACCATGCCCACACTCCGCTCTAAGCCGTATTTCCCCCGTATATCCATTATCCGGGCGCGGTGCCGCCGCGTCAACCATTACCGGGGAAGTTCATCTTTATATGTCAAAACATCTAATTATTATTCATAATTTTCCATGATTATAGCACTTTGTATAGCTTTCCGGGGTAAGATCCATGCAGATTGCCAATGGATTTTACCCCCTTTCCATGCTACACTATGTGTACAGAGAACCGAAAGGGGTGATTCCGATGTTCCAGTTTGAAGAGCCCATTCAGACGGGGCAGGGCAAATGAAGTGATCAGCGCTTAACACCTATTCTGCTACGAATATTATTCCGGCATGATACACGGCCCGGCGCGGGCGGCGTGCCACCTGTGGATGGCTGATGCGTCAGTCATGAGGTATGGCGGTACCAGTCGTCGACACAAAGCGCATGAAAGGCCTGCCGGTACGTGATTAAGAGAAGCCGAGTATCGACTTCATATTGCTCTGCCTGCTGGATTGGGGCCGGCTACGGGCACGAAGACCCACCGATTGTGCATGCCCGGCAAAGGGCCGGCAATACCCCAGCGGCGCTGCGTATTACTGGCGCGTGACGTTTCCGCGCGGTGGCAGTGCCGGCGCAATTTCAGATAGATGCCCCAAAGTGATTTGTTTGAAGCGCAATTCAGCGGAACACATTGCAGATTTGCCGCCAATATTGCAGGAGGTTTAGACCCACAAAATTCTCTCCTGGCTGGTATATTGGCGGGGCAGGCACACAGCCGGTCGATCCATGAGTAGGAGCCGGCAGTTGGCTGGCCGGTATCAACGGCGGTTATAGCCGCAGCGTTGTGCCGGGCCCCAGCTGAGCACCCACTGGTTCACTTTCAGTGGGATGACAATTCGGATGATATGCACAGACCTTTCAGACCCAATACGACTACCGGCCAGAGATGTGACGGTGTACCAAAAAACCACCTTTGGTGTGCATAATAGACTTTGGATCGTGAGACCGTTTGAGCCAGAATAAGGCACTGTTCGTACCGAAACGGCGCAAAACTGCAAAGTATTTCCAATGAAAGAACCAAAAGCCTGCTACCTTCGGGTAGCAGGCTTTTTAGTTGCTCCCTACGGGTGGCGGCTTTTCAAGTGGCTGCCTATCCGACAGCGTCTTTTTAGCGCGCTGCCTGGGCGCTACACCGGAAAATCCTCACTTTTAAGGCTGCTGTAGTACCGGCCGGACGTGGCGGTGAACTTCAGCACGCAGTAGTCGGGGTCGGCGGCGCCCTGCGGGTAGAACTTCTCGTCGCCGTCCTCCCACAGCAGGGTTTTGATATCGGCGTCCTCCAGTACCTCCACTGTGCCGCGCAGCAGCACCCCGCGTATAAAGCGGCGGTCGCAGTAATACACGCTGGCCTTGGGGTTTTTGCGCAGCTGCGCCACCTTGTTGGACGAGGTATTGGTGGAAAAATACTGCACGCTGACGCCCACCACCTTTCGTGGGCGCCCCATGGCACGGGTTACCGGGAAGCCGTCGTCGTCCGTGGTGGCCAAAAAGCACAGCTTTTGGTGGTGCATCAGCTTGCCAATGGTCTTTTCGGGGTCACGCAGCATAGCCATCACGCTCCTTTTTATCGGGTAAAGGCGTCACAGAGGAACCGTTTTGCTTTTGCCTACAGCTCGTCCAGCTTCAATTCCTTTTTCAGCCGCTTGCCGGTGGGGGTGGCGGCCACGCCGCCCATGCCTGTCTCCCGCAGGGCGGCGGGCAGGCTGTGGCCGGTGCGGGCCATGGCCTCCAGCACCTCGTCGGGCGGAATGACGGCGTCCTGCCCGGCCAGGGCCAAATCGGCGCTGAGCAGCGCGCTTACTGTTTGCGACGCGTTGCGGAAGGAGCAGGGCAGCTGCACCAGCCCGGCCACGGGGTCGCACACCAGGCCCATGCAGTTCATCAGCGCGATGGACACCGCCTGCCCCACCATGGCGTTACTGCCGCCGGCCAGGGTTACCACGGCCGCCGCGGCCATGGCGGCGGCCGCGCCGCACTCGGCCTGGCAGCCGCCCTCGGCGCCGGCCACCGTGGCGTTGCGGCTGATAAGCGCCCCCACGCCCGACGCCACCAGCAGGGCGTCCTGTATCTGGCGCGCGCCGGCCCATAAAAGCTCCGCCGCCGCCATCAGCGCCGCCGGCAGCACGCCGCAGGCCCCGGCGGTGGGCGCGGCGCATATGCGCCCCATGGAGGCGTTCACTTCGCTGGCGCTCAGCGCCCAGGCCATGGCCTTGTTCAGCGCCGCGCCGGTAAAGCCACCCGTCTCGGCATAATGGGTTTGCTTCTGCGCCTGCCCGGAAATCAGCCCGCCGGTCATGGGCTGGGGGGCGTCCAGTGCCTTTTCGGCGGCGGCGCGCATCACCTGCCAGCGGTCAGCCAAAGTGGCCAATACCGTCTCCACGTCGGTCTCCTCCAGGGCCATCTCGTTCTCCAGCACCACCTGCGCCAGCGACAGCCCGCGGCGCTCCGCCGCGGCAAACCATTCTTTAAAGCTATGATACATCGATTACTATGACCTCCGTTACATGCTGCAACTGCCGCACGCGCTCCCCTACCTCGGGCGGGATGGCGCCGTCCATCTCAATGACCAGGCTGGCCGCCTGCCCCTTGGCCTGCCGGGCCAGGCGCATCACGGCGATGTTCAGCCCGCTTTCGGCCAGGGTGCGGCTCACCTCGCTCACCACGCCGGGGCGATCCAGGTGGTGCACCACCAGCGTGGGGCACTCGGCACGGATGTCGGTCTCGAAGCCGCCAATGCGGCTGACGCGGATGCGCCCGCCCCCCAGCGACGCGCCCCATACCTCGGTTTGGCCGTCGGCATGGTAAAAGGTGATGTGGGCGGCGTTTTCGTGCAGCCAGTCCAGGTCTTCCTCGTAAAAGCGGGCCTCAAGCCCACGCTGGGCGGCCAGTGCTTCGGCATTGCGGATGCGCTCGTCGTCGGCCGCCAGGCCCATGGCCCCGGCCAGCAGGGCTTTGTTGGTGCCGTGGCCGCGGCAGGTGCGGGCGAAGGAGCCGGACAGCCCGAAATCCACCCGGCTAAAGGGCCGCGCCGCGATGAGCGCCGCCACCCGGGCCAGCCGCGCCGCGCCCGCCGTGTGGCTGGACGACGGCCCGATCATCACCGGGCCAAGTACCTCGAAAATGCTGATATCCACGGCCAGCCCTCCCCTCTTCATACCGTATCATCTATTGTGAAGCCATTCGCAAACCTTGACTGCTTTTGTTGCTGTAACAGTATAGTCAGCGCGGCAAAAGCTTGTCAAGGCGACCACCGCAAATTATGTCGTATAAAAAAGCAAGCGGCATAGCCGCTTGCCATCTGTTTCTATAGGTTTCCTGTCTTACACAACTCAGCCCTGCTGCTTCTTGGCGGCCAGGTCGGCCAGCGCGTCCTTGCGGGAAAGGTTCAGGCGGCCCTGCTGGTCCACCTCGGTCACCTTCACCAGCAGCTCGTCGCCCACGGCTACCACGTCTTCCACGCGCTCCACGCGCTTTTGGTCCAGCTTGCTGATGTGCACCAGCCCCTCCTTGCCGGGGGCAATCTCCACAAAAGCGCCAAAGTTCATCAGGCGGGTCACCTTACCCTTGTAGATGGCGCCGATCTCGGGGTCTTCCACAATGGTTTTAATGGTGTGCAGCGCCCGCTGGGCGTCCTCGATGTTGATGGCGCTCACGTAGACGTGGCCGTCCTCCTCCACGTCGATCTTCACGTTGTTGGACGACTGGATCTCCTGGATGACCTTGCCGCCCTTGCCAATCACGTCACGGATCTTGTCCACGTCGATGAGGATGGACAGCATCTTGGGCGCGTAGGGGCTCAGCTCCTCGCGCGGGGCGGAAATGACGGGGTTCATGATGTCGCTGAGGATGTACAGGCGGCCCTTGCGGCACTTCTCCAGCGCCTCGGCCACGATTTCCCGGGTGAGGCCGTCCACCTTGTGGTCCATCTGGATGGCGGTGATGCCCATTTCGGTGCCGCCCACTTTAAAGTCCATGTCGCCGTGGAAGTCCTCCACGCCCTGGATGTCGATCATGGTCATCCAGCGGTCGCCTTCTACGATAAGGCCACAGGAGATGCCGGCCACCGGGCGCTTGATGGGCACGCCGGTGTCCATGAGCGCCAGCGACGACGCGCAGATGGACGCCTGGCTGGTGGAGCCGTTGGAGGATAAAATCTCGCTGACCACGCGGATGGCGTAGGGGAACTCCTGCACGCTGGGCAGCATGGGCAGCAGGGCCTTTTCGGCCAATGCGCCGTGGCCAATCTCGCGGCGGCCGGCGGCACGCGGGGAGCGGGCCTCGCCCACCGAGAAGGGCGGGAAGTTGTAGTGGTGCATGTAGCGCTTGTGCTCGTCGGTGGAAAGGTCGTCCACGATCTGCGCGTCCCGCATGACGGACAGCGCCGCCACGGCCAGACACTGGGTTTGCCCACGGGTGAACATGCCGCTGCCGTGCGCACGGGGCAGCAGGCCCACCTCGGCGGCCAGCGGGCGAATCTCGTCAATCCCGCGGCCATCCACGCGCTTGCCTTCGTCCAGCAGCCAGCGGCGCACCACATACTTCTGCATCTGGTACATCAGCTCATCTATGGTATTGGCGCCCCATTCTTCACCATAGCGCTCGGTCAGGGCCAGCTGCAGGGGCAGCAGGCGAGCGTCGCGCACGTTTTTGTCGTCGGTGTCCATGGCCGCCTTGAACTGCTCCAGGTACTCGGCGCGCACCTCGTCCAGCAGCGCTTCGTCGGTGTGCATGGACTGGAACTCCACCTTGGGCTTGCCAATCTCGGCCACGATGGACTTGATGAAGCCGATAACCTCGCGGTCCACCGCGTGGCATTTGTCAATGGCGGCCAGCATGGTTTCCTCGTCCACCTCGTTGCTGGCGGCTTCAATCATCACAATCTTGTCTTCGCTGGCGGCCAGGGTCAGGGTCAGGTCGCTCACCTCGCGCTGCGCAAGCGTGGGGTTGATGATGATCTCGCCGTCCACCAGGCCGGCCATCACGCCGGCAATGGGGCCGTGCCAGGGAATGTCGGAGATGGACAGCGCGATGGAGGTGCCGATCATGCCGGCCACCTCGGGGCTGCAGTCCTGATCCACGCTCATGATGGTCATCACCACGGCCACGTCGTTGCGCATGGTTTTGGGGAACAGCGGGCGAATCTGCCGGTCGATCACGCGGCCAATGAGCACCGCCTTTTCGCCGGGGCGGCCTTCACGCCGCATGAAGGAGCCGGGAATGCGGCCGATGGCGTAGTGCTTTTCTTCATAGTCCACGCTCAGCGGGAAAAAGTCGATGCCCTCGCGGGGTTTCTCGCTCATGGTGGCGTTGCAGAACACGCAGGTGTCGCCGTAGCGCACCATGCAGCTGCCGTTGGAAAGGCCGCCAAACTTGCCGGTTTCCACCACCAGCGGCCGGCCGGCCAGCTCGGTTTGAAAGGTGCGCGCGTTGGCGAAGGTTTCCTTTTTGCTCATGGCTTGAATGTTTTGATCCAATTTTTGCCTCCTTAAAGCTTGTGCGGCCGGGGGCAGTTCAGCAATCAAAGGGGCATTTTGGCACAGGGCCAAAACAGTCCTTTCATTGCTAAAAGGCTTCCCGCCGCGGGGTTTTACAGGCGTATAGCGTTTATGTTTACGCGGCACAGGCCGCGCGGGATGAATAAATTGGATAGGAGCAATCAAAAAGGCGGGAGCGCCGACACAGCACCCCCGCCGCAGTCGCGACATATTCTGTTTTGCAACAAGACTACTTTCTCAAGCCCAGCTTCGCAATCAGGGCGCGGTAGCGCTCCACGTCTTTTTTCTGCAGGTACTTCAGCAGGTTGCGGCGCTGGCCTACCATCTTTAAAAGGCCACGGTTGCTGTGGTGGTCCTTCGGGTTCTGCTTGCTGTGCTGGGTCAGGTGGTTGATACGGGCGGTCAGCAGGGCCACCTGTACTTCGGGGCTGCCGGTGTCGCCCTTGCTGCGGGCATGCTCGTTGATGATGTCTTGTTTGTTCATACTATTCTCCTCATTTGCCGCATATGCGGGTTTATTCGCCTGCCACCGGGTGGGGGTGAGGCCACTTCGAGGAACACGCCACCCACCAAGCAGAGGTACCGTAACAGTGTAGCACAGAAGCGGGCACAATACAAGGTAAACTTTCTGGGTGCACGCCTGTTTTACACCCCCGCTGTTTCAAAAAAGCCTTGCGCCTGCCGGGCCCAGCTTTGCACGGCCTCGGCCAGGGCTTCCAGGTTTTCAAACCGGGTGGGGTCGGCTATTTTTTTATAGAAGCGCACCTGCACCGGCCGGCCGTACAAATCGCCCTCAAAGCCGGGGATGAAGGTCTCGCAGGTGGGCGCGCCGTCGTCCACTGTGGGGCGGGTGCCGTAGCCGGTGGCCGAGGGCCAGGCTTTGCCGTCCACCACCGCCTGGGTGATGTACACCCCAAAGGCCGGCGGCTGCACCTCGGGCGGGAAGGTTTGGTTCAGGGTGGGAAAGCCCAGCTTGCTGCCAATTTGCCGGCCATGCCGCACGGGGTAGTCGATGGCGTAGGGCCGGCCCAGCATGGCTGCCGCGGCGGGCATGTCTCCGGCGGCCAGCGCCTGCCTTATGCGGCTGGAGCTGACAGCCAGCCCCTGATACAGCGTGGTGGGCACCACATTCAGGTGTATGCCGTTGGCATAGCACAGCTCCCGCAGGCGCTGCACGTTGCCGGCGCGTTTGGCCCCAAAACCGTAGTTTTCGCCGCAGAACAGCGCTTTGGCGCGGTACTCCCCCATCAGCATCTCGGCAAAAAAAGCCTCGGGCGACAGCGCGCTGAAGCTCTCGAACGGCGGCTCGAAGCAATACTGCACCCCCAGCTCGGCCAGTACATGGTTCTTCTGGTCCAGCGTGATGATCTGCCGGCCCTTGGTCGACTGCCCGGACGGCTGGGTGAAGGTGAACACCGCCGGTTGCCAACCGGCTGCCACTGCCGCATCGCGCGCCGCGCTTATCACCGCCTGGTGGCCGATGTGCACGCCATCAAAAAAGCCCAGCGCCACTGCGGTGGGCTTTATGCCGTCCTCCGGTACTATTCGCCGGTTGAATACCCTCAAGTTGCCTCTTCCTCCGTATAATACTACTTTTTCAATCAAACGATAGAACTGTTTCATTGAAAGTTGCGGCAAAAAAGCCGCAGCGCGTCTCATGCGGAAATTCCGCCAAAAATGTTTTTATCATTTTGGGCGAATTTCCGGATAAAACATCTTTTCGGCTTGCAGCGTGCCGGGCTGTGCCACCCGGCCCAGGCCGGCAAAAGCCTGCCCGGCATAAAGCGCATAGCGCCCGGGTTCGGCCTGAACCCCGCGCACCGCCGCGCCGTTCAGCAGGCGGTGCAGGGCCGTGTCATCCACCTCCAGGCGGGGCCAATCGTCAAACAAACGGCCTATGGGCTGGTAGAGCCCCGCCAGTGCGCCGGTATCTTTGGCCTGCTGGATGGCCTGTAGCGTGTGGGCCTGCTCCAGTGTGAACACCCCGGCCGCCGTGCGCCGCAGCGCCGCCAGCGTAGCCGGCACGCCCAACGCCTTGCCAATGTCCTCGGCCAGCGTGCGCATATAGGTGCCCTTGGAGCAATGCGCCCGCAGCCGAAAGCGGTTTTCGCCGTCCGTGCCCAGATAGTCCAGGCTGAAAATGGTAACCGGCCGCGGCTTGCGTTCAATGGTTTTGCCCTCGCGGGCGTACTTATACAGGGGCTTGCCGTCTATCTTCACCGCGCTGTACATGGGCGGCAGCTGCTCTTGTGGCCCAACAAAAGCCGGCAGCGCAGCCGCCAGCATGGCTTCGGTCACGGTCACATCGGCTTGCTCCAGCGCCGCGCCGGTGATGTCGCCGGTGTCGGTAGCAAGGCCAAACAGCAGGGTGGCCTCGTAGGTTTTGTCCTGCCGGGGGGCCAGGTCCACCGCTTTGGCGGCCGCGCCCACAAACACCGGCAGCACGCCGGTGGCCATGGGGTCCAGCGTGCCGCCGTGGCCTATTTTGCGGGTGCCGCAAATGCCCCGCAGCTTGGCCACCACGTCAAACGAGGTAAACCCCGCCGGCTTGTCCACCACCAGAATGCCCGCCGGGCCCGCGCCCTCAGCCTTCGGGGGCATGGTCTTGCCTTTCGCCGGCCGGTTGTTTTTCCGGCTGGCGGGGGGGAATCCGGCCCTCCAGCGCCTTGCCGGCCTCGGCCAGTATGGCGGCCTTGGCATAGTCCAGCCCGCCAAAAATCTCACACCCGGCCGCCTGCGCATGCCCGCCGCCGCCCAAGCCGCGCACAATCTCGGTGGCGTTCAGGCCCACCTTGGTGCGCACGCTTATTTTGTAGCTGCCGCCGGGCTGCTGCCGCATGGTGATGCCCACCAGCACCCCGTCTATGGAGCGGGGCAGCGAGGTGATGCCCTCAAGGTCCGCTTCGTCGGCGCCTATTTTGGCAATCTGGTCGCGCGTGAGGCAGATGAGCGCGCAGCAGCCCTCAAAATGGTACTCCAGCGTAGACAATGCCAGCTGCTCCACCGCGATGCGTTCCTTGCTCTTGTTCTCGAACAGCAACTCGTTCAGCATCTGCAGGTTGGCGCCCAGGTCGATGAGGCGGGCGGCCACCCGGTGGGTGCTGGCGGTGGTGTTGGCAAACTTGAAGCAGCCGGTGTCGGTGGAAACGCCGGTGTACAGGCAGTCGGCCATGCGGCCTGTCACTTCCACGCCCATGGTCACAATCAGGGTATACATAATCTCGCAGGTGGCCGCGGCGGTGGCGTCCAGCAGCATTTGGTCGGCAAAGCCGGTGTTGCTGCCGTGGTGGTCGATGCACATATCCACCTTGTCGGCCCATTTGGCGCTGCGCTCGCCAAACAGCTGGGTGCCGGCAATGTCTACCGCCACCACATACTGGGGCTCGAACTGGTCGTAAAACTGCTCCAGCTCCATGTACTGGTAGCGCTCGTGGATGGGGTCGGAGCAGAAAACCGCCGCCTTTTTGCCCAGGCTGTGCAGCGCCCAGTACAGCGCCCCGGCCGAGCCAAGGGTGTCGCCGTCGGGGTTCTTGTGGCACAGTATCAGCACATTGTCCACTTTGGCCAGCTTGCGCGCCGCCACATTGATATCGATCGCTTCGCTCATCCAACCGTCCTTTGTTTTTGTCCGCCCGGCAAAACACCGGCCGGACATGGCTGTGCCGCCGGCCACAGGGCCGGCGGGATGCACCGAAAAGCTTACAGGTCTTTCAGCACACTGTTGATATGCGCCGCATAGGCCGCGCTGTCGTCCTCAATAAAAATCATCTCGGGCGCGCGGCGGATGTGCATGCGGGAGGATATCTCGCTGCGCACATGGCCCTTGGCGGCATTCAGGCCGTCTACCACTTCTTTGGCGCCGCCGGGGCGGTCCATCACGCTCACATACACCTTGCACTGGGCCAGGTCGTTGGTGGTGTCCACCCGCACTATGGTCAGCAGGCCACCCTTCACGCGGGGGTCTTTCATCCCGCCAATGATGTCTATCAGCTCCCGCTTGATGTCTTCATTCAGGCGGGAAACATTCTTGGATACCGGTTTTTTAGGCATGGCTTATGCCCTCCATGGTTGGGCCGAAAATCAGTCACGGTATTCTTCCAGAATAAAGGCCTCGAAGATGTCCCCTTCTTTGATGTCGGCAAATTTTTCAAGGCCGATGCCGCACTCGTAGCCGGCGGCCACCTCGCGCATGTCGTCCTTAAAGCGCCGCAGGGAGGAAATCTCGTCCTCTGTTATGACAATACCATCCCGCACAATGCGGATTTTGTCACTGCGCATCACGTTGCCCTCCAGCACATAGCAGCCGGCAATGGTGCCAATGTTGCTGGCCTTGAACACCTGCCGCACCTCGGCGCGGCCATGCTCCACCTCGCAGATTTTGGGCGCCAGCATGCCCTTCATGGCGTCTTCCACGTCGTTTATCGCGTCGTATATCACGCGGTACATGCGCAGCTCCACCTCGTCCTGAAGCGCGTCGGCCTTGGCCACGGGGTCGGGCCGTACGTTGAAGCCGATGACAATGGCCCCCGAGGCGTTGGCCAGCATCACGTCGCTTTTGTTGATGGCACCCACGCCCGAGTGGATGACTTTAACCCGTACCTCGTCGTTGGATATCTTTTCCAGGCTCTGCTTCAGCGCCTCGGCGCTGCCCTGCACGTCGGCCTTCACGATGACCGACAGCTGCTTCATTTCACCGGCGGCTATCTGGCTGAACAGGTTGTCCAGCGTCACCTTGGTGTAGCTGCCCAGGTGCTCCTCGCGGGCGTCGGCCTGGCGCTGGCTGGCCAGCTCGCGGGCCAGGCGCTCGTCCTCCACGGCGTCGAACAAATCGCCCGCCGCGGGCACGTCGGTCAGGCCGGTAATCTCCACCGGGGTGGAGGGGCCGGCCTCGTCCAGCAGGTCGCCGGCGTCGTTGCGCATGGTGCGCACACGGCCCACCGTGGTGCCGGCGATGACCACGTCGCCCTTGTTCAGGGTGCCGCGCTGCACCAGGATGGTGGCCACCGGGCCCTGGCCCTTGTCCAGCCGGGCCTCAATAACCGTACCCTTGGCGCGGCGGTGCGGGTTGGCTTTCAGCTCCTGCACGTCGGCCGTCAGGTTTATCATCTCCAGCAGCTCTTCAATGCCTTGGCCGGTATGGGCCGACACCGGCACAACCACCACGTCGCCGCCCCACTCCTCGGGCACCAGCTCGTATTCGGTCAGCTGCTGCTTGATGCGCTCGGGGTTGGCGGTCTCTTTATCCATCTTGTTGATGGCCACGATGATGGTGACCCCCGCCGCCTTGGCGTGGTTGATGCTCTCCACCGTCTGCGGCATGATGCCATCGTCGGCGGCCACCACCAGCACCGCAATGTCGGTAAGGTTGGCGCCGCGGGCGCGCATGCTGGTAAAGGCCTCGTGGCCGGGGGTGTCCAGGAAGGTGATGAGCTTGCCGTCCTTCTCCACCTGGTAAGCGCCAATGTGCTGGGTGATGCCGCCGGCCTCGCCGCTCACCACCTTGGCCGCGCGGATGGCGTCCAGAATAGAGGTTTTGCCGTGGTCCACGTGGCCCATGACCACCACCACGGGCGGGCGGGGTTCCATATCCTCGTCGCGGTCGGTGTCCTCTTCAAACAGGCGCTCCTCTATGGTAACGCGCACCTCGTGCTCCACCTTGGCGCCCAGTTCCTCGGCCACCAGGGTGGCGGTGTCAAAGTCCACCACCTCGGTCACGTTGGCCATAATGCCCAGGCCCATCAGCTTTTTAATAACCTGCGCCGCCGTCACCTTCAGGCGGCTGGCCAGCTCGCCCACGGTAATCTCATCGGGAATAGACACCCGCAGCTGGGCCTTGCGGGCCTTCTCCAGCTGGATGCGCTGCAGGCGCTCGGCCTCGGTTTCGCGGCGCTTGCTGGCAAAGGGCTGCTGCTTGCCGCGGCCGCCCTGGCGCAGCTTCTGGCGGTTTTGCTGGGGCTTCTTGCGGTTTTGCACCCCGCCCTTGGCGCTGGCCAGCTCGTTGTATTTCTCGTTGAACTTGTCCAGGTTGACATCCACCGTGCGGGTGTCGATGGTGCGGGTGACCACCTCGCGCTTGGGCTCGGCGGGCTTGTCTGGCCGGTCGGGTTTTATCTCGCGTATGCGGCCCAGGCCGTCGCGCTTTTGGGGCAGCGGCTTTGCCGGGCCCTTGGGCGGCTGTGGGGGGGTGCCCACCGCAGCGCCGGCAGGGGCCGCCGGGGCGGTGCCGGCCGCGGGCTTTGCCGCCGCGGGCTTATCAGCCGGTGGCGGTGCCGGGGCGGGTGCCGACGCCAGATAATCCTCAAAGCTCGCCACCTCGGCCTCCCGGGTGAGGTGCTCGAACAAATAGTCCAGCTCCTCCTCCGAAAGTGGGGTGGTGTGCTTTTTCACTTCGCCAAACTTGCCGCTCAGCAGGTCTACCACCTGCTTGTTCTGCACGGCCACGTCCTTGGCAAAGTCACTGAGTTTGTATTTAATGATCAAACTGGCTCCTCCTTCATGGGGGTCATTCTAAAAAGCCCGAAATAACCCCGGCACCCAAATAGAATAACATGAATATGTGAATAATCGTTTAGCGGGTTGTATTTATTCCGCCAGCTGCTTTTTGCACAATGCTGCCAGCCCTGTGTCGGCCAGGCCCAGCACCCCGGCGGGTTTGCCGGCAATGGCAGCGATATCCTGCTGTGTGAGGTGGATGGCCATCACCTCACAGGGTGATACACAGCGGGTATGCACCCGCTTGGCTGTTTTGGGCGAAAGATCCCGCGCCAGCAGCACCAGCACCACCTCGCCCTGGGCGGCAGAATCGCACACGGCGTCGAAGCCCACCCGCAGCTTGCCGGCCTTGCGCGCCAGGCCCAGCGCACCCAGCAGCTTATCCGTCATCGGCGTCCTCCGCCGGGCGCCCGGCGGCTTCCGCCTCGGCGCGGGCTATTTCCTCAGCCAGGGGCACCAGCGCGTCCTCAGGGATGGCGGCGCCAAAGGCACGCTCCAGGCTTTTGCGCTTGCGGGCGCGCTCAAGGCAGGCGGTGGAGGCACACAGGTAGGCGCCCCGCCCGGCCTTGCGGCCGGTCAAATCCAGGCTGATCTCCCCTTCGGCTGTGCGCACCAGGCGCAGCAGCACCTTTTTGGGCTTGCCCTCGCCACAGCCCACACAGCGGCGTACCGGAATCTTCTTTGGCGTCAATGGGGCCTCCTCCAGATCGGTTCATCAGTTAAAATCGCTGGTGTCGTTTTATACTCGGCAAACTTGAAAACCGCCTTGTGGTTTTCAAGCACGCAGCCCAATGGGCTGTGTCATACCGCCTTAAAGGCGGTATGTTTGCACCGTTTATAGTCAACAGCGCACAAAGTGCGCTGCGCCTGTTACTCGGCAGCGGCTTCCTCCTCGCCAAAATAGCCGCTCTCGGGGCGGATATCAATGTTGTAGCCGGTAAGGCGTGCGCACAGGCGGGCGTTCTGCCCCTTGTTGCCAATGGCCAGCGACAGCTGGTTGTCGGGCACGGTGGCGCGGGCGCTCTTGCCCTCGCCCTCCAGTATCTCCACGCTCACCACGGTGGCCGGGCTCAGCGCCGCGGCTATGAACTCGGCGGGGTCGTCGCTGTACAGCACCACGTCTATCTTCTCGCCGCCCAGCTCCTCCACAATCTCGGCCACGCGGGAGCCGTGCGCCCCAATGCAGGCGCCGCGGGGGTCCACGTCGGGGTCCTTGCTGCTCACGGCAATCTTGGTGCGGGCGCCGGCCTCGCGGGCAATGGCGCGAATCTCCACCGTACCGTCGTATACCTCGGGCACCTCCATCTCGAACATCCGCTTCACCAGCCCGGGGTGGGTGCGGCTGATCATCACGCGGGGGCCGCGCTCGGTTACCGCCACGTCCACCACGTATACCTTCACGCGGTCGCCCTCGCGCAGCTCCTCGCCGGGCACCTGTTCGTTGCGGGGCAAAATGGCCTCGTTCTTGCCTATTTCCAGCGCGATGTTGCCGCGCGCATGGTCCACGCGCGTTACCACGCCGGTCACAATCTCATTGTTTTTACTCTGCATCTCGGTGTACATCTGGCTGCGTTCCGCCTCGCGGATGCCCTGCCGGATGACGTGCTTGGCCGTTTGCGCGGCAATGCGGCCAAAGTCCTTGGTTTGCAGCACGGTCTCCACCTGGTCGCCCACTTTATACTTCTTTTTAAGCTTTTTGGCGTCCTCCAGGGAGATTTGAGAATGGGGATCCTCCACCTCGTCCACCACGTCCTGCAGCAGCTTCACTTCAAAGGTGGCGGTGTCGGGGTCCATCACCACGCTGATGTTCTCCTCCTCCACCTCGTAGTCTTTCTTCACGGCGATGGCCACGGCGTTCTTCACCTTTTCCAGCAGGTAGTCGGCGCTGATGCCCCGCTCCTTCTCCAGCAGCTCCAATGCCGCAAACAGTTCTTCGTTGTTCATATGGCACTCATTTCTCCACTCTTCTTTCTATTAATACACGCATGGGTTTTAAATACTCAATTTCAGTTAAACAGGTTCTCGTCGTCGCACAACTTGAAGCTTGCGGCGTCCTCCACCAAAACGACGGCCTCGCCGTCATCGGTTTGCAGCCGCGCCTGCGCGCCGTCAAAGCTTTTCAGGATACCGGCTACCTCGCGCTGCCCGGCGGCGTTGGCCTTGTACAGCCTGGCCATAATCTTCTGCCCCAGCACTGCGTCAAAGTGCTCGGGGCGGGTGAGCCTGCGGCCCAGCCCCGGGCTGCCCACCTCCAGGTAGTAGCTCTGGCTTATCAGGTCGGCCTCGTCCAAAATGGGGTCTATGGCGCGGCTGGCCGCCTCGCAGGCGTCGGTGTCCATGGGGGTGTCCCGGTCTATCAGCACCCGCAGTATCCACTCGGCGCCCTCTTTTTCGTAGCGCACATCCCACAGGCGCAGGCCCAGCGCCTCTATGGCCGGTCGCACCAGGGCTTCTACCCGCGCGGCCACGCCGCCCGGCTGTTTCAGGGCTTTCGCCACTGCACACCTCCAAGGTCAAAATGTTTCACCCGCCGCTCGCCCGCTTCGCAGGCTAACGCGCCAAGCGCCTTGCTACACCCGGTTGCGCTCGAAACGCTCGCGGCAGCTCGCAGTCTGCGGCTCAGGCACGCCCCTTCGGGTCGCCCTTCGCCGCGCATCATGCTTGGCGGTTTGTCGCGCTGCGCGCGCCAAGCCTGCCTCGGCCCAAAGGGCCCCTAACACGGCAAAAGAGCGGGCGCTGCCCACTCTCTCAAGTCAATCACGGTTAAGGGTATTATATCACAGCTTTTTGGTGGATGCAAGGGGCGCATGGGCCGCTGTGCCGGCAGTATTTGCGGGCAAATTTTAACAGTTTTCAACATCCCCGCATTCTATTCCTTTTTCCGATACCGAAATGCGGCAATATGTGCTATAATGATGCAGTTTCAGAATCCGTCAAATTCGGGGGCATTATATCTATGCAATCCAAACTCAAGCGCCTGTTTGCGGGCCCGGTGCCACAGGCCCTGCGCCAGGGCTTTTACGCCGACACGGCCCGCAGCGCCTGGCGCCCGGCCATTATTGTGGGCGCACTGGTGGTGGTGTTCGAGCTGGTGATGATCCTTACCAGCCTGCTGCAGCCGGGTGTGCTGGCGCAGAGCAGTTCTCGTAAAGTATACCTGCTGCTCTATGTCATCCTGTTTGCGTTACGCTGGTGATGCTTGTGTGCGCCCTTTTAATGCGCCGGATGCTCGCCTCGCGGCCCCAGGCCTTCCTGCATCTCACCACGGCCTATGCCGTCATCATCTGCCTGTGGGGCGCTTTCCTGTCGGCTTATGCACACCGCAACACCGCCGACATCAGCGTTTATGTGTACGTCACCCTCTGCGTGGCCGTTATCCTCCCGCTCAAACCCTGGCAGGCGCTTATCATCTTCCTGGCAGACCTGGCTGCCTTTATCATCCTGATGCAGCTCTTCCGCAACCCTCAGCTGGATGTTTACAGCAGCATCATCAACGGCGGTATTACCACCCTGCTGTGCGTTACCATTGCAGCGGTGCTTTACTATAACCGCGGGCGCGACTACCTGAACCGCATGACCATCCTGCAGCAAAACCGCGAGATACGCAACATCAACGAACAGCTGCGCCGGCTGGTTTATATCGACAACCTCACCCAGGCGCACAACCGGCGTTATATGGACGAAATACTGCCCGACCTGCTGGCCGAAGCGCTGGAGGGGGGCGAGCCCGTTTCCATCCTGATGCTGGACTTTGACCTTTTCAAGCAATACAACGACCTGTACGGCCACGCTGCCGGCGACAATTGCCTGACGGCCTTTTCCCGCGTGGTGCAGAATTTCATGAAGGGCCGCCGGGCCCACTATGTGCGCTATGGCGGCGAGGAGTTCCTGCTGTTCCTGTTTGGCATGGGCGAGGCCGAGGGCATGAAGGCCGCCGAGAGCATCCGCCAAATGGTGGCCGACGCCGGCATTGTGCACGCCGGCACCGACACCGGCACCACCACCGTAAGCATTGGGGTGCGGGTGGCCCGCCCCGGCGAAAAACTGACCCTGCAGCAGTTTGTAAGCGACGCCGACCAAGCCCTGTACGTGGCTAAAAACGCCGGCCGCAACCGCGTGAAGCTGTTTTACGCCCCCGGCCGCCCCACACAGGCACTGCCGAAGGAGGCCGCCGCGCCTTAATGCATGGCACAGGGCTTAATTTTGGCGGCAGGGTTGACCACAGGTTGGGTAACCAGGGAGGTGCAGAATGCCAACCGTTGCAGAACGTGCCGGCGCACTACAGGAATGTCTCGTGCAGTGGCGGCGGCATATCCATCAAAACCCCGAGGTGGGGATGGATACCGCCGGGACAGCCGCGTTCGTGAAGGCGGAGCTTGAAAAGATGGGCTACACGGCGCACTATGTGGCCGGAACCGGCGTGACCGCCCTTGCGGGCGACCCGGGGAAAGGGAAGTGCTTTTTGCTGCGCGCCGATATGGACGCGCTGCCGTTTGCGGAGGAAACAGACCTTGCGTTTAAATCGACGAACGGCAACATGCATGCATGCGGGCACGATTTCCACACGGCGATGCTGCTTGGGGCCGCCAAGCTGCTCAAGGAGCGGGAGGCAGATATCCCCGGCTGTGTCAAGTTCATGTTCCAGCCCGCGGAGGAAAACCTGAAGGGCGCCGCCGCCATGCTGGAGGCCGGCATCCTGGAAAACCCCAGGGTGGATGCAGGCGCCATGTTCCATGTTTCCATGGGGTCTGCGCTGCCCACCGGGCATATTTCCGTCCCGCTGCCCGAGGCTTCATGCGCGGCGGCCGACTGGTTTGAGGTGCTCATCCGCGGCAAAGGCGGCCATGGGGCGCGGCCGCATCAAACGGTAGACCCGCTCAATGTCATCAGCCATCTGCATCTGGCACTGCAGGCGCTCAACAGCCGGGAGATTGCCCCGGACAGCGTTGCAGCCCTGACCGTGGGTATGATGCAGGGCGGCACCACCGCCAATGTGATTCCCGATACCGCCGAAATGCGGGGGACCATACGCACCTTTGACGAGGCGGTTCGCGATCATCTGGTTAAAAGGGTTTCAGAGATGGCCAAAAGTGTGGCGGCAACCTTCCGCGCAGAGGCCGTGGTCACCATGACTTCGGGCTGCCCCAATGTTGATAATAACGAGCGGGTTGCCGATATTTGTGCGGAATCACTGACCGCCGTTTTTGGCGACATGGTTCACCGGCACACCACAAAAAGCAGTGGCTCCGAGGATTTCGCCTATCTCACAAAGGTGATTCCCGCGATCATGATGACGATTTCTGCCGGCAGTGCAGCGGATGGCCACACCACGCCCCTGCATCACCCCAAGGTGGTGCTTGATGAAAAAGCGCTGTGTAATGGCGCCGCGGCTTATGCCGTTGCAGCCCTTGGGTGGCTCACGCATCACCTATAGGGCGTGGCCTAACCACAATTTTGCCACTGCACAAAGCCATTTGGTTCGGGCTTCCTGGTCTGTATCAACAATTATTTCCATTCAGCAAAATCAGGGCGGCCCACAGCGGCTGCCCTGATTCTGTATGGCTGTTTGATATCGACCGGCTTAAAACGCCGTTTTCTCCGTCAGCCAGGCCACCACCTCGCCCATGGGCAGGCGTATCTGCTCCATGCTGTCGCGGCTGCGTATGGTCACGCTGTGGTCGGTCTCGCTCTCAAAGTCGTAGGTGATGCAGAAGGGCGTGCCCACCTCGTCCTGCCGGCGGTAGCGCTTGCCGATAGAGCCGGTGTCGTCGTAGTCCACCATAAAGTGGGCGGCCAAAGCTTTGTGCAGCTTTTCGGCGCCCGCGTTCAGCTTTTTGGAAAGCGGCAGCACCGCGGCCTTAAACGGCGCCAGGAAGGGGTGCAGCCTAAGCACCACCCGCTTGTCCTCCTTGCCCTTGTCGTCGGTCAGTATCTCTTCGTCGTAGGCGTCCACCAGCAGGGCCAGGGCCATGCGGTCGGCCCCCAGCGAGGGCTCTATCACATAGGGCACATAGTGCTCGTTTGTCTCGGGGTCAAAGTAGCTTTGCTCCTTGCCGCTGTGCTTGTTGTGCTGGCCCAGGTCGTAGTCGGTGCGGTCGGCAATGCCCCACAGCTCGCCCCAGCCAAAGGGGAACCGGTACTCAATGTCGGTGGTGGCCTTGGAGTAGAACGAAAGCTCCTCGGCGCCGTGGTCGCGAAAGCGCAGGTTGGCCGGCTGCAGGCCCAGGCTGGCCAGCCAGTTGATGCAGAAGTCCTTCCAGTAGGCGAACCACTCAAGGTCTGTGCCGGGCTTGCAGAAGAACTCGCACTCCATCTGCTCAAACTCACGGGTGCGGAAGGTAAAGTTGCCGGGGGTTATCTCATTGCGGAAAGCCTTGCCCACCTGGCACACCCCAAACGGGATCTTCTTGCGGGTGGTGCGCTGGATGGCGGCAAAGTCCACAAAGATGCCCTGGGCGGTCTCGGGCCGCAGGTACACCTCATTCTTGGCGTCCTCGGTAACGCCCATGAAGGTCTTGAACATCAGGTTGAATTTGCGGATGGGGGTAAAGTCGTGCGCGCCGCAGTTGGGGCAGGCAATGCCGTGCTCCTGCACGTAGGCTTCCATATCGGCAAATTCCATGCCGGCCGGGCTGCCGCCGGCTTCTTCTATCAGGGTGTCGGCACGGCAGCGGGTCTTGCAGGCGCGGCAGTCCATCAACGGGTCGGAAAAGCCGCCCACGTGGCCGGTGGCCACCCACACCTCGGGGTTCATCAAAATAGCGCTGTCCAGCCCCACGTTGGTGGGGCTTTCCTGCACAAACTTCTTCCACCAGGCCTTTTTGACGTTGTTTTTGAACTCCACACCCAGGGGGCCGTAGTCCCAGGTGTTGGCCAGCCCGCCGTAAATCTCGCTGCCGGGGAAAATAAAGCCCCGGTTACGGCACAAAGCGGTGATGACGTCCATGGTTTTATCGCTGTTGTTCATCTGTTTTCCTCCCACACCGGCCGCTTGCGCACCCGGGAAATCGCTCGTCGTATAATATTAAGGCTTTTGGCGGCGCGCTGTCAAGGAAAAGGCGTTTTTACCGCGCTGCCCATAACAAGGCATGTATATCCCTTTTCTTGCCAAGGTGCATATGTTATACTTAAAATCTTAAAAGAGGATGTGAAAAAACGGTTTATGGAGGGATTCATGATGTTTGCAAAGCGAACAGGTTTATGCGCCATGGCGGCTTTGCTTCTATTTACACTGGTTGCGTGTTCCACGCCAACAGCAAGTTCATCGGTCGATACCCCATCGGCTACGTCCTCATCGGTTGCTTCACCTCCGGTCTCGACTCCGCCGGTGGTTTCCAGCAGCGATGCGTCTCTGCCTGTTTCAGATACTGCGCCTCAGCCCGAAACCTTCAATAGCAAAATGTATTCCGGCCCGCCGTCTTTTCAGTTGGCGGCAACCACCTGCGCCATAATGCTCTCCTATTCCTTCGAGCCGCCGGCCGGCATGCAACCACTGCCCGATGAAGACGGCCTTTATGCTGCACGTTATGTTACGCCAGATTATCCTCAGGACAGCAGCATTATTAATGTTATTGAAATGCCCTACACACCGGAGCTATTTGAACTCACAGAGGAAGCGTATCTCGAACTGATGGCAGGCACTGTTCAAACGCTGCATGGCGAAGCGGCCACATTTACGCTTGATTCCTTTGGCCAGCTAAGTCTCGGCGGTTATCCGGCGCTGGCGGGCATTTGTACCATTAATACACCGGACGGCAGTTTAAAGCAAATACAATGCTTCATTGACGCGCCTATTTCCATTAACGTCACCTGCATTGATGCCACCTCAAATGCCGTATGGACAAAAGCATTTGGTGCGGCTGTCAATTCCTTTCAATTTGATGTCATCCACACCGTTGGGGTTGGGAATGTCAGCTTTTTGCTGGCCGGTTTGTGGAAGGCTGTGCCCGGCGAGGGCCGGGAGCAGTACTTGATGCCTGGCCAAATTGGTTTTTTGGATACATTTTCGCTTGGCGCAACCGATAACCTTGAGACCGAGGAAGCAATACGCGCGCGTTTGGAAGCAGAGATGGCATCGGTGGTACAGATTCATCAGGAGATGATGAACTCCGGCTACACCATACAGGAAGCCCTATTTACCCCAACGGATACTGGCGGCATGCTGGATTTTGGCTTTTTCGCACCTGAAATAACATCTGCAGACCAAGACCGCTATCAATATACCTTCCGAATTATCTTGAACAAGGGTGAAATGCAGGTGCTTGAGTTTGTTTATCCCAGCCTCCAGCAACCTGAAGCCCAGCAATACATTCAGGATGTCTACAGCACATTGAAAATGGCGTCTCTCGTAGTGGCTGGTTAGGTTAATTTATCATGAAGCGCGTACCGCAACACTTTTGTGCACCATGGCACAACAAAACCCCTGCCGCCGCTGGCGGAATAGCGGTTCAAGCCTTGCCGCAAGGGCGCTTTCTTGGTGCAGCATATGCCGCCTGCCACGCGGATGCACCACTCACGTGCCCCTTGCCACACAACCTTCAAACGCTTGCGGTTTCCCACCCAATGGCTTATTATGTAAAAGTATATATAAACACCCCGGTGCACTGCCAACCGGCACATTGGCGCAACAGCGGCCGGGCACTCCGACAAAAAAACAAGAGATAGGGAGCCGATTATGCCTAAGAAAATCTACGATTCTCCGGAAATTTGGAGCATCGACGTACCGCTGCCCAACAACCCCTTGCGCAATTTGAATTGTTATGTGGTGCGCGCCGGTGATGAAACATTGGTCATCGACACCGGCTTTCGCCAGCCGGAATGCGCCGAGGCGCTGTTTGGCGGGCTGAAGGAGCTGGGGGTCGATTTGACAAAAACCAAGCTGTTTCTCACCCACCTGCACTCCGACCACACCGGCCTGATTGGCGATTTTGCCGAGGCCGGCAGCAAAATATACATGGGCGAGGTGGACCTGGAGCAGTTTTTCTCCATGCGGGAGCTGTCCGACCGTTTTGCCCTGTTCGACGATGAGGGCTTTCCCCAGGACGACGGCCGCCAGCAGATGGCAAAAAACCCGGCCATCATTTACGCGCCCACCAACATCAAGCTTACCGGCTCCGTCACCGACGGCCAAGAATTCAAGGTGGGCGACCTGAGCTTCACCTGCATCCACACCCCGGGCCATACGCCCGGCCATGTGTGCCTTTACCTGGCCAGTGAGCAAATCATGTTCCTGGGCGACCACATCCTGTTCGACATCACCCCCAACATCACCATGTGGATAGGCGTAAAAGACTCGCTGGGCGACTACCTGAACAGCCTGGACAAAATCGAGCAGTATCCCATCAAGCTGGCGCTGCCGGCCCACCGCAACAACGCCAAGGACGTTTACCTGCGCATTGCCGAGATACGCGCCCACCACGACCAGCGCCTGCAAAACACGCTGGATATCATCACCGCAAACCCCGGCGCCAACGCCCACGACATTGCCTCAAAAATGAAATGGTCCATGCGCGGCCGCGACTGGAGCGAGTTCCCCGTGCACCAGAAATGGTTTGCCATGGGCGAGACCATTGCCCACCTGAACTATCTGCTTTACAAGGACAAAATTACCAAAACCATGGTGGACGGCGTTTACCAATATAACCTGGCTTGACGTACACAAACCCAACCGGGCGCCGGCCAGCTTGGCGCCCGGTTTTTATTATCCGCATTTTTACCTTGCATAATGCCGCTTAAAACCGCTATAATAGGAAGCTGCGGGGCGTAGCGCAGGTGGTAGCGCGCTTGCTTTGGGAGCAAGATGCCGCAGGTTCGAGTCCTGTCGCCCCGACCAGTGTGGATAATCTTACAGCAACCGAGTTTCGGGGCTGTAAGGTTATCCACTTTCTTTTTGTCACCGGGCCTTCGGGCGGGATGGCGGGGGCGGTGTGCGCACAGTATGCCGTTCGTGCTTTCTTTTTTTGCGCCTAAACGGTGCCGCTAGTTCTGCCTGTGCGCCCTGCAATTCCCGCAGTTCCTGCCCAAAACCCGGCACGTCCGGGCAAAGCACCGTCACACCTTTTTTGTCCATGTGGCCGTACCACCGGCCTCCGCTGGCAACATCCCGCCAAAAGCGGCTGGGGTCTTTGGCTATCACCACATCCACCCGCCCCGCTTCAATGTCGGCGTTCAGCCTGGCAAAAGCGGGGCGGTCTGCGTTTAGGCCGCTGTACCCGTTGTCGAGATAGTCGGCGGTTTCAGTGTAGCCCATTTCCCGCGCATACGCCAAAATGATTTGCCGCTGCCGCTCAATGGCCGCGCCGGGAGCATCTTCATCGTCACGCGCCACCCGGCAATAGAGGGCGCACCTTGGCTTGTTGTCAGGCAATCCGCTCCACCGCCTTTCCCGGCTCGTAGGCCACCATCACGCCCTTGCGCGTATTCACCACCACATCCGGCAC
>JAAYCI010000089.1 GCA_012729855.1 Oscillospiraceae bacterium | reverse complement strand
TATCTCTCTTACTACAACAACCGTCGTATCAAGGCAAAGCTTAAGGGCTTGCCGCCTGCTCTTCACAGACAACAAGCCCTTATGGCTGCTTAATTCATTCTTTGTCTAACTTTTTGGGGTCAGTTCAGCCTTCCGGGGCGGGTTATTCCAGTGTGTCCGGGTTTGCCGGTTCCGGGTGGTTTTGCTGCAGGGCAGCATCCATGATTTTAAGCATCTCCAGCGTGCTGTGGAAGCGGCGTTCTTCCTGCTGCCCAGCCCACTTGATGGTACCCTGCCAGTCGGCGTTCTGGCGGAACTGCACATGCACCAAAAATACATCTTTGTCCAGCCGCCGGATGTACTCGGCCTGTGCCAGGGAGGGCTTATCGCGCGGTTTTGCAGGCGGCGCCGGCGAACTGCCCTTGCGGGGCGAATTGCCCTTGCGGGGCGAATTGCCCTTACGGGGCAATTGAAAGCTGCGGTAGCTCATGTTGGCCTGTGGGTAGGAGATGGCGTCAAACATGGCATCCAGTTTATTGGTCAAATCCAGGATGTCGCGGAAGCGCTCGATCACATCCAGATAGGGGTTGTACAAAAGGCCGGACAAATGGCTGGCCGTAAAGTGCTCTACCCGGATGATGACCCGGCTGGCCGTGCTGGGTACCATCTCGCTGCTTCTGAGCGGCATTTTGTGCGTCATCCCCCTTTCCCGCTTGTGGATATAGTATGCAGAACCAGCTAAGACTGCCATGGCTGGTTAATCAGCTATTATACAGCATGGCGGTAACAGGATGGTAACGGCAATTTTTTGCAAGAGACCATCACTCCACCACGGGGTCCAGGGGCTGTATTTTAACATCCAGCCGCACCGACGGGAACGGTGACAGGCGGCTGAAGCGGTCGGCAATGCGCTTCAGCACCATTTCGGCGTTCTCTATGGTAATGGTGGGCAGCATCAGCAGATACTGCGACAGGCTGAACCGGCACACCACGTCGCCGCGGCGCAGCGAGGTATTGATGGCCTCAAACACCAGGCCCATGCTCTTGTTCAGCACGTCGTCCTTGGGGGGCTCGTCATCGTTGCCCAGCAGGGTAAGCAGCACAATAAAAATGGCCTGGCCAGCCCGTTGCGCGCTGCGCGCCTCCAGCCGATACAAGCTTTTAAATACCTCAAAGTCGCACAAAAAGGCGTCGTTGCCCACCTCCTGCTCGCACAAGGTTTCCTTGATGTAAAACAGGTCGGTCTGCACTTTGTTCAGCGACTGGCTGATTTCATTGTAAAGGTCTCGCAGTTCATCCGACGGGGTGACACCCATCTCGCGGAAGAACATATCGGCCATTTTGTTGTAGTGGGCCACTGCGTTTGTTTTTTTATCCTGGCGAATCAGCGCGTTCATGTAGGCCAGGTGCAGGTGTTCTTCAAACTGGTCTATCATCAGCGCCCGGTTGCACACAAACTCAATGTCCTGGTCCCGCTCGTCCTTTTCCAAAAGGTCAAGCGCGTGGTCTACACACTTAAAAAACAGCGAACGGTAGTAGGTGTTGTACGGAAGCACCCAGTCATCGTACACATGCTCGGCCAAAAAGTCGCCCCGGTAAAGCTCTACTGCCTGCAGGGCATAGGCAATGGCGTCCTCGTCGGTGGTGGTGGTCTCCATCATCTTGTTGTAGCAGGCCTCAAAGGCCTCAAAGTCCATCTCCCAGTTCAGCTGGTTATTCAGCTGGTAGTTGCCGTTTACATACTCAATAACCTTCTGCGCGTAGGCAATACCCTGGGACGAAAAGCTGCTGCGCACCCGGTATACCAGGTTTTTCAGCGCTTTATCGGGCTGCTCGCTGGTGCCGTCCGGCCACAGCGCCTCTATCAGCTGCTGGCGCGACACCGTTTTGTGCCGGAATACCATCAGGTACTGCAAAAGGTTCCACGGCCGCTTGGTGCGCGAGGCGGAAGCGTTGACGATGGTGTCGTCTATGATGACCTGGAAGTTGCCAAAAAACCGTACGACGATGGCGTCGCTCTCGGCAGCGGTGTCGGCCTGGTTCATCAGTTTTCCACCTCCATTATAGCGTATTTGTTATTACGGCAGGGAATACAACATTTATTATATAACAAGTGCGGCAAAGTTATAAGCCCCTTCATATATAATTGTAAAAAAATGTAGCCAACGCGCGCTTTTACGCCCAAGACCTGCCGGCAGCGCCTGTACCCGGCCGCCTGCGGGAACAGAGCGCGTATTTGGCATGCAGGCTATGGCGCCGGGTTTGGCGGCGGCAAAACCATGCACAAGTGCCTTGGCCGGGTGCCGCCCCGTGTTATTTGTGCTATAATGAAAAAAGACACTGCGCAGCACAGAACAGAGAGGAAGGATCGCCGCCATGTCGTTCACCATCACCATCACACAGCTGGGGAGGCTGGGCAGGCAAAAGCCCACGCTGGCCGACCTGCGCAAGAAGTTTGGCACCGCCTTTATGATAGGCGGGGTGGGGCCCTATTTCATTTTCCAACCGGAGGCCGCCGCCCCCCCGCCCGGTGGTGATGCACACTATATGATCTTTCGCCAGGGGGGCATGCTGGGCCGCGGTTTTTACCTGATGGTAAGCGCCGACTACAGCACCTTCCAGCTGGCCAGCCCGCTGCCCACCACCATACACGATTTGGAGGACATGGTGGCCTTTGCCGGCAGCCTGGCCGGCCTTTTGGGCGTAGACAGGCTGGTGTGCGGCGAGCTGGGCGACATGCGGGTGGCCGGCCTTTCCACGGCTTTTCCCGAGATACGGCTGAACAATTGCACCCTGCTGCAGCGCCGTGCCATAGAGGCGCCGGGGTTTATGGTGTCGGGCGTGCGCTTCCCGCTGGCCATCCCGGCCTCGGTATGCACCCGCCTGGCCGGGCTGCCGCCCGAAAAGGGCGAGCTGTTTTTCTCCGACTACCTGGCCGACAAGCAGCGCCGCCCCTACGAATACCTGGCGCCCCAGCTGGTGCGTGCGGGGAAGGACGCCCCGGTGGTGGCCCATTACAGCCTGCTGGAGGACTTTGCCACGGTGATACCCAAAACGCCCTTTGTGCCGCTGAGCGCCTCGCCTTTTGGCGATGCTCCCGTGGCTGAATGGCAGGTGAATCTGGTGTCGGCCAAGGGGCGTGTGCTAGGCACGCTGCCCTGGGCTGCGTTCCGCCAGCGCCTGCAGGAGCGTGAGGTGGCTGACTTTGACGCGCAACACTACGACCTGCTGCGGGCGCTGAGCCAGCAGCGGATGCTGGAGCTGCTGCAGCCGGTGGGAAGCTGATTATGCAGGGGGCAGGCAATACGATGACCAGCACCCAGGTGCTGGCGCATTATTTTGGCCACAAGGCTTTCCGCGCCGGCCAGCAGGAGCTGATAGACCAGGTCTTTCACAGCCGCGACGTGCTGGGCATCATGCCCACCGGGGCGGGGAAATCGGTGTGTTACCAGCTGCCGGCGCTGATGCTGGACGGCATTACGCTGGTGGTCTCGCCGCTTATTTCGCTGATGAAGGACCAGGTGAACGCGCTGACCCGCCAGGGCGTGCGCGCGGCGTTTTTAAACAGCTCGCTCACGGCGGGGCAGTACGCCAAGGCGCTGGCGAATGCCCGCGCCGGCGACTATAAAATCATCTACGTGGCGCCCGAACGCCTGCTGAGCGAGGGCTTTTTGGCGGCGGCGCTGGAGATGCCCATCTCCATGGTAACGGTGGACGAGGCCCACTGCGTGTCCCAGTGGGGGCAGGACTTTCGCCCCAGCTACCTGCAGATCCCGCAGTTTTTGCAGCGGCTGCCGGCACGGCCCATCATCAGCGCGTTTACGGCCACGGCCACCGCCCGCGTGCGGGACGATATCACCCGCCTGCTGGGGCTGAACGCGCCCTACACGCTGGTAACGGGGTTCGACCGCCCCAACCTGCACTTTGCCGTGCGCCGCCCCAAGGAGAAAACGGCCGAGCTGCTGCACTTCCTGCACGGGTACCGCGGGGGCAGCGGCATTGTGTATTGTTCCACCCGCAAGCTGGTGGAGCAGGTGTGCGACACCCTGAACCGCAAGGGTTACGCGGCCACCCGCTACCACGCCGGGCTGGACGACGCCGAGCGCCGCCAAAACCAGGACGATTTTATCTTTGATAAAAAACAGGTGATGGTGGCCACCAACGCCTTTGGCATGGGCATCGATAAATCGGACGTGCGGTTTGTGGTGCACTACAACATGCCCAAGAACATTGAGAGCTACTACCAGGAGGCCGGCCGCGCCGGGCGGGACGGCGAAAAGGCCGTGTGCCTGCTGCTGTACGGCGGCCGCGACGTGGAGACCCAGAAGTTTTTTATTGAGAGCAACTACCGCGACAACGCCGAGATGGCCGAAGACCAGCGCGAGCAGGTGCGCCAGAAGGACTACGAGCTGCTGCGCCAGATGACAAACTACTGCCACACCACCGACTGCCTGCGCGAGTATCTGCTGCGCTATTTTGGCGACGAGACCTCCATTTACTGCGGCAACTGCTCTAACTGCAACACCCAGTTTGAGGAACGGGACATCACGCTGGAGGCGCAGAAGATCATCTCCTGCGTACTGCGTCTGGAGCAGCGGGGCCTGCGCTTTGGCCGGGGCATGGTGGCCAACGTGCTGCTGGGCAGCAAGAACGAGCGCATCCGCCGCTTTGGGCTGGAGGATCTTTCCACCTATGGCATCATGGCCGGCACCCGCATGAATGCGCTGGGCGACATGATAGAGCTGCTGGTGCTTAAGGGCTGGCTGCAGGTGAACGCCGAGCTGCACCACGTGTTGCAGGCGACCCCGCGCTCCATGGAGGTGGTGCGGGGCGAGGTGGCCATTACCATGAAGCTGCCCAAAGACGTGGCCAAAGGCGGCCGCACCCAGCGGGAACGCGCCGCCCAGGTGGAGGACGAGGGCATCGACGCCGCTCTGTTCCAGCTTTTGCGCCAGCTGCGCAAGCAAACGGCCGACACCGAGCGGGTGCCCGCCTATATCGTGTTTACCGACGCCACCCTGCGCGACATGTGCCGCCGGCTGCCCCTTACCGACGCCGACTTCCGCCAGGTGTCGGGCGTGGGCAGCGAGAAAGCCCGGCGGTACGGGCAGGCTTTCACCGCGGCCATACGGCAGTATGTGGCGGAGCAGGACGGGCAGGTGTAGCCCGCTGTTAGCAGCCTTATACGATAGACAAAAGCACCGCCGCAAAGCGGCGGTGTGCGATTTTTCTGAACTTTTTCTACAAAAAAGTTCAGAAAAATCGGAAGAATATTCCCGGGAAGGCGGAGGGCGCCTTCCCGGGAACTTCTTAAGATGGGAGAGTATGAGAACAAGCACATGTCGAGAGAAACGTGAGCTTGCAGTCGGCTGAAAAGCCAATCCTGTCTTTGCCCTGTGGCCTTGTGCGGCTGCGGGGCTTGTGGTTATTTGGATGGTTGGGGGTGGCAGGCGCCCGAAGCGCAGCTGGCGCCGCTGCTGCAGCCGGCGCATCCGCCGCCGCAGGTGCCGTTGCGCTTGTGCTTTAGCCGGCTGCGCACCATGCCGGCGATAACCAGCGCCACCACGGCGGCCAGTGCCAGGCAGATGAGGATGCTGGGCCAGTTACTGGCAATGAACTGGAACATATAAGTGCGCTCCTTTCAGAGGGTAAGGTGAGGTTTACGGGCTGCCGGCCGCTCGGGTGCGGGCGGCGGCCAGCTTGGACTTGTTGCGCCCCGGGGTGGGCCGCAGCAGCATGAACAGCAGGAAGGCCAGCACCACCAGGGCTATGGCGGTTGCCACGGTAAACCCATGGCCGGTGAACAGCATGCCCAGCTGGTACACAATAAGCGCGATGGCGTAGGCGAACACGCACAGGTAGGCAATGGCGAAGGCCGTCCATTTGGCGCTGTTCATCTCGCGGCGTATGGCGCCCATGGCCGCGAAGCAGGGGGCGCACAGCAGGTTGAACAGCAGGAAGCTGTAGGCGCTGAGCATGGTGAAGTGCGCGCCGATGGGGGCCAGGCCGCTGAAAGCACCCTCTTCCACCATCGTCATGGCGTCGCCGGACACACCGTACAATACGCCGAACACGCCAACCACTTCTTCTTTCGCCACCAGGCCCATCACAGTGGCCACGGTGGCCTGCCAGTTGCCAAAGCCCAGCGGGGCAAAAATGGGGGCGATGGCGCCGCCAATGGCGGCCAGGATGCTGGTGTCCATGTCCTCCACCATGCCGAAGTTGCCGTCTGCCACGCCGTAGCTGGAGAGGAACCAGATGACGATGCTGGCCAGCAGGATAACGGTGCCGGCCCGCTTGATGAAGGACCAGCCGCGCTCCCACATGCTGCGCAGCACACCGCCCACCTGGGGGGCGTGGTAGGCGGGCAGCTCCATCACGAAGGGGGCTGGCTCGCCCGCGAAGGGCTTGGTTTTTTTAAGGATGATGCCCGAGACGATGACAGCCGCCACACCAATGAAGTAGGCGCTGGGGGCCACCCACCAGGCGCCGCCAAACAGCGCGCCGGCTATCAGGCCCACAATGGGCATCTTGGCGCCGCAGGGGATGAAGGAGGTGGTCATCACCGTCATGCGCCGGTCGCGTTCGTTCTCAATGGTGCGGCTGGCCATGATGCCCGGCACCGAGCAGCCCGAGCCGATGAGCATGGGGATAAAGCTTTTGCCCGACAGGCCGAACTTGCGGAAGATGCGGTCCATGATGAACGCCACGCGGGCCATGTAGCCCACCTCTTCCAAAATGGCCAGCATCAGGAAGAGCACCAGCATCTGCGGCACAAAGCCCAGCACGGCGCCCACGCCGCCTATGATGCCGTCTACCAGCAGGCCGTCCAGCCACAGGGGGGCGCCTATGGTCTCCATCCAGCCGTGCATGGGCGCGATGATCCATTCGCCGAAGAGGGTGTCGTTGGTGAAATCGGTTACAATGGCGCCAATGGTGGTGATGGCGATAAAGTAGATGACGACCATGACGGCGGCAAATATGGGCAGCGCCAGCCAGCGGTTGGTCACCACACGGTCTATTTTGTCGGAGATGGTGAGGTTGCCCTTGCGGGGGGCCTTCTTCACGCTCACGTCCATCAGCTTGCTGATATAGGCGTAGCGCTCGTTGGTGATGATGCTCTCGGCATCGTCGTCCATCTCGTTTTCGCAGGTGGTCACGGCGTCTTCAATGCCGGCCATCACCTCGTGCCCCAGGGCCAGCTGCTGGATGACCTTCTCGTCGCGCTCAAACAGCTTGATGGAGTACCAGCGCAGGTGGCTGGCCGGCACGTGGTTTTTGATGCCTTCCTCTATGTGGGCAACGGCGTGCTCCACCGGGCCCTCAAACACGTGGGGGTGGCCCGCCTGCTGGTGGGCCTTGGCCTGCAAAATGGCCATCTCGGCGGCCTCGCGGGTGCCCTCGCCCTGCCGGGCCGAGGTGACGACCACCGGGCAGCCCAGCTCTATCGAGAGCTTCTCCACGTCAATAACGTCGCCGTTTTTGCGCACCACGTCTATCATGTTCAGTGCCACCACCACCGGGCAGCCAATTTCCAGCAGCTGGGTGGTCAGGTACAGGTTGCGCTCAATGTTGCTGCCGTCCACAATGTTCAAAATCACGTCGGGCGTCTCGTTCAGCAGGTAGTCGCGGGCAATCACTTCCTCCAGCGTGTAGGGCGAAAGCGAGTAGATGCCCGGCAGGTCCTGGATGATCACATTTTTATCGTGCTTCAGCCGGCCTTCCTTTTTCTCCACCGTAACGCCCGGCCAGTTGCCCACCCGCTGGGTGCTGCCGGTCAGGTCGTTGAACATGGTGGTTTTGCCGCTGTTGGGGTTGCCGGCCAGGGCTATTTTAATGTCCATGCAATGTTTCCCTCCAAAAAGCCCGAAAGTTAGGGGACGCTAACCCCGGGGCCAAAGTAAAAGCGTGCGCAGCACGCCAGGCTGTTGGTTTGTTCCTCACTCCACCTCAATCATTTCGCAGTCGGCCCGGCGCAGCGAAAGCTCGTAGTTGCGCAGGTTGACCTCCATGGGGTCGCCCAGTGGGGCCACTTTGCGTATGGTAAGCTGCACGCCTTTGGTGATGCCCATGTCCATAAAGCGGCGTTTCAGCACCCCTTCGCCGTGCAGGCGCTTCACAATAACGGTATCGCCCACCTTGGCGTCCTTCAGTGTTTTCATGCCGGCCAATTCTCCTTCACACCAGTATTCTGTTCGCCATGCTCTTTCCCAGGGCCACGCGGCAGCCTTTAACGTTCAAAATCATGTCGCCGCCCGCTTCGGTAACCACGGTAACGGCTTCGCCCACCACAAAGCCCAGCTCGGCCAGGTGCTGGCGCACGTCGTCCCTGCCGCTTATCTTTTTTATGTAATTGGTGTCGCCTTGTTTCGCCAGTGATAACGGCATCATACCGCGCTCCCTTCCTTCAGGTTAGTGTACTCTAACCCAAATACAATGTTAGCAGAAGCTAATTCGATTGTCAAGGGCTGTGGCCAAAAAAGTAAACAAAATATGAAGCTGGCAAATAATAATTGATAAATCGAATGTTTTTATAAGGGGAGAGATGTGTAAAAATGGCCCGCACTCAAGATTTGCCGCCATTGGCCGAATAAATGAACAGAGGGACTGGAGAACCACGCCCCAGCAAAAGGGAGGTGCCGGAATGCTGGAGATAAACCGCTTACGCCCCACTGGCGCAGGCCATACGCCTGCCGCTGCAAGCCGCCCTGCAGGGCAGACGGCGGCATCTCAGGTGGCGGCCGCAGTGGCAGAGGCCGACGAAGCGGCGCAGGCCATGGCCGCCGATGTGGAAAAGCTGCAGGAAGAGGCTGGGCGCCAGCCCATTTTCCAAACGGAAAAGGAGCGCGCCGACAGTATGGCGTTTACCTCCTCCAGCTATAAGGCACGCTTTGCCGGGGTGTCTGTTTCAAAGCCACGCGATAACGCCGCGGCGCTTACCTCCCGCCTGGTAATGGCGGGCACGGCGTTCCAGGTGCAGGCCATTGCGGCCGAGGCGGGCAGCAACATGACGGGCCTGCGCGCCACAGCGGCGATGGACAGTGGCGAAAATGGCCGGCTGGCCAAGGCCTGCATAGCCCGGCTGGAAAAGCTGATAGGCCGCTGCCGGCGCAAGGTGCGCGATTTGAACGACGAAGACCTGACCCGCACCCGCCAAAAAAAGGCGCAGGAGCAAAACCTGCAAAAGCGGGCCGAGCGCATCAAGCAGGAGCTGCGCAAAAAGCAAACCCTGCGCGCCGCGCGGGAGAACGCCTGGCTGCACGACCTGGGCAAGCCCGTGGTGGCCAGAGGCCGGGACGACGATGACCAGCAGCAGGCACAGGCGGCCGAGGCGGCCCTGCAGGCCGAGGCCGTAGCCATTGCGGCGGCGGAGGTTGCCATAGAAGCGGCGGCCTCTGTTGGCGGCGACAGCGCGGCGGGCGCTGTGGCCCCGGAAGCCGGCGGCGAGCCGGCAAGTGGTGGCGGCATGGACATGAGTGTGTGACCCGCCGCTATGGATATACGAAAAAAGCCGACGCATTGTGCGCCGGCTTTTTTGTTTGTTCACAGAATTTGCTTTATTACGACGCGGGAAGGGCCTACAATAGGAACAGAATCCCCGGGAGACCTATCATGAAAGGAGACTTTACAATGAAGAAGCTATATTCCACCACCATGGTCAACGTAGGCGGCCGCGCGGGCGAAGTGACCGCCCCCGACAATTCCCTCGCGCTGAAAATTGCCCCCCCGGGCAGCGACGCTGCCGGTGCCACCAACCCCGAGCAGCTGTTTGCGGCCGGGTACAGTTCCTGCTTTAACAGCGCGCTGGAAATGGTGCTGAAGCAGGCCAATGTCACCGGCAAAAGCACCATAACGGCCATAGTGTCGCTGTATGAAAAGGAGCCGTTCGACTATGTGGTGGGCGTGGAGCTGGAGGGCCACATCGACGGCCTTGAAGCGGACAAAACCGAGGAGATGCTGAAAAAGGCCCACGAGGTATGCCCCTATTCCAAGGCCACGCGCGGGAACATTGAAGTAACGCTGAAAGCGGTTTAAGCAGGCTGCAGGTTTGCAGTTATCATAGTACGAAAGCAGCCGCGGGGCATGGGGCCCGGCGGCTGCTTTCTTGTAAAAAATGCCGTGTAAAACAGGAGGCTGCCCTGAGGCAAAGGCTGAACTGCACGGCATTATAACATGGCGGCTGTTATGAAGCGGCGACGCTGGAACTGGCTGCGACGCTGGAGCTGGCGGCAGTGCTGCTGCCGGCAGTGCTGCCACTAAGGCTTACGGGTACGGCTTCAATGCTGCCGGCAAAGGTTTCCAGGTCGGCGCGTATAATCTCGGCCGTCTCTGCATCGGCATAGCCACGCAGGGTAATCAGCTCGTTTTCCAGGGGCATGATCAGCACATAGGCCATGTTGCCGGGGGTGCCTTCCAGGCTGTCTTCGGCCACGGTGCCGGTAAGCAGGAAGGCCTCTTGCCCGTTGATGGTCACTTTTTCTATGGCGTAGTCAACGTCCAGGTTGGCGGCAAATTCGGCCACGTATTCCCGCATCTGTTCCTCGTCGGCTTCCAGTGCGGCGTAGTAGGCGCTCATGGCCTGTTCTTCCACCAGCAGGGGCACGTATACAATCTGCCCCACGTCGTAGCCGTTGATGGTGAAGGTAACAGAGCCGCCGCCGTCCTCGGTTACGGTGTAGCCGTCGGGGTCGGTGTAGGTGATGGTGTAGGCTTCATAGTCCTCTTCCACTGTGGTGGGCGGGGCATCGGGCGGGTCTATGGTCTGCTGGGCGGTGCCAGCGTCCGACTCCGTCACCTTGATCTCCCCGCCGCCGGAGGTGCTAACGTCGGCCACAGTGTTGGAGCAGGCCGTAAAAACAGCCACCAGTAAAAGCGACAATACAAGTGAAATACCGATTTTCATATGGATCTCCTTCTTTCATTGCTGATAAATTGGTGTGTATAGGTGCATACGGCAAAGCCGGCATGGCTTTTGTGCCGCAGAACCTGTGTGGGGTTTACGCCATGTTGTCCTCATTTTCCGGCGGGGGTTGCTGGGGGTTATTTTGCTGTGGCTGCTGGGCCGCCTGCTGCTGTGCAGCGGCATTTGCGTTCTTGCGGTTGCGGTAGGCCAGGTAGCCGCCGGTGGCGGCAAGGGCAAGGCCCGTTCCCAGCAGGAAGCGGCGGCGGGAGACGCGCCGTGTCGTGCGCCGGGCGGTGCGTCGGGCTACACCTCGTAAAAGCATGTGTGATCATCCTTCTTTCTTAATTTAATGGGGTTTTATTGCCACAGGGCATACCGCCCGGCGGCTGGTGAACACCGGGCGCAAAGCCCGGGGCTGGCTGTGGTCAGGGCCGCATCCTGGCGGCAATATCCGTCATGCGCGGCAATGCGTGCGCAAAGAACTGCTTGTAGGCGGCGCAGTGCACGTTCAGGCTGGGCGCGCCCTCCTGCAGGGGCTCCCTGTCGCGCCGGCAGCCGCCGCGGCAGATGACATAGTATTCACAACCCAGGCATTCGTCCCGTATCACCTTGCCGGGGGCTTCAAACCGCTGGGCGGCCTCGCCGGCCAGCATGCTTGCAAAGGTGTCGACGGCCACGTCGCCCAGCTTGTAGGCGTCCAGCACGTAGAAATCGCAGGGGTACACCGAGCCGTCGGCCTCGATGACCGGGTAGGCCTGGCAGTGGCCCAGCATGCCGCAGTTTTCAGGTTGCTGGCCCATCAGCATACGCACCCAGTTGTCAAAGGCGCGCACCGACAGGTAATCGCCCTGGATAAAGTCGGCGTACCAAAGGTCGAAAAAGCGGCAGAGGAAGCGGCCATAGCTGTCGGCGTCCAGGGAAAAGGGGTTGTCCCCGTGCTCCTGGCCCAGGCCGTCCAGGCAGGCAATCAGCTGGATAAACCGGAACCCGTTGTCCTTGTAAAACCGCCAGGCGGCGTCGGGGTGGGCGGCAAACTGCTTGCTCACCACCGAGAGCACGTTGAAGTCGGCGCCGGCGCGGGCCAGCATATCGGCCGCGTTCAGGCAGGCACGGTGGGTGGTGTCGCCGGCGGCGTTTGGCCGCAGCAGGTTGTGCACCCGTTTGTCGCCGTCAATGGACAGCCCCACCAGAAAGTTGTTTTCGGCGAAAAAGCCGGCCCATTCCGCGTCAATGAGGGTGCCGTTGGTCTGGATGGAATAGGCCGCCGGCACGCCGCGCGGGTTGTGCTTTTCCGCAAGGTTTATCAGCGCCTGGTAGTAGGGCCGCCCGGCCAGCATGGGCTCGCCGCCCTGGAAGCCGAAGGAGACGAATTCCTCGGCTTCCTCAAAGGCCCGCCGCACAATGTGCTCCAGGGTGGAAATGCGCATCATGCCACGGTTGGGCATCTCCCGCGCGGCGGCCACGTCGGCGTAAAAGCAGTACTGGCACCGCATGTTGCAGCTGCCGGAAACGGGCTTGATCAACAGTGACAGGGCCTGCATGCCATCAACTCCGTTTCTTTTTGCAGTGGCAGTGGTAAAAAGCGGGTGGTTTAGTCATAGGTTTTGATGTTTACGGTATAGATCTTGCCCTGGAAGACGCTGCCCTTCACGGTGAAATCCTCGGTAACGGGTGTGGCGCTGAATTTGCCCACCTCGACGGTCTCATCGAAGGAGTAGAAGAAGCCCATGGTGTTGTCCACCCGGCCGGTGGCCCACACCGCGTTGTTCACGGAAAGGGTCACATCGCCGCCCTTGCCAAAGCCGCCGCCGTCGTATTTGAAGTCCACCACAATGTGGTTGCGTTCGTCCGTCAGCTTTTTGTCGGCTTTGGCGTAGTAGCGGTGCATGGACACAAAGTTGTAGCAGAAGGCGGGCACGCCGTCCTTCACATACAGGGCATAGCCGCCAAAGCGCCCGCCCTGGGCAAAGATAACGCCGTCGGTGGCATCCTTGGCCACCTCCACCTCGGCGGTAATGGTAAAGGAGGTGTTCTTCATGTTCAGGAAGCAGCCTTCCTTCAGGCCGCCCATGCCGGCGCCCAGGGTGATTTCCCGGCGGTCGCCCAGCAGGGTGGGGCGGTCGGCCACCTGGCTGTTCATCACGGCCTGGCCGCGCATGTCAATGGGCAGCACGTTATACTTTTCTGCCTCCGAGAAGAAGATGGCTTTCATCTCGGCCAGCTTTTCGGGGTACTTGTCGGCCACATTGTCGGCGCAGCTCCAGTCCTCTTCAATGTTGTACAGCTCCCAGGGGATATCGTCCTTGTAGGGGTCGATATGCTGCTTGTGGCGCTCCCAGGGGGCTTTGTCTATAACGCCGGTAAACCAGCCGTCGTGGTAAACACCCCAGTAGCCGCCCACATTGAAGTATTGGGTTTTGCGGTTTTCCGCGGCATTGGCATCCTTCAGCGCCGCCAGCATGGAAACACCCTCCATGGGCCGCTGCTCCACGCCGTCCACCTCGTCGGGAATGGGAATGCCGCACACCTCCAGAATGGTGGGTGCAATATCGATGACATGGTGGAACTGGGTGCGTATCTCGCTCTCGCCGCCCTTGAAGGCCTTGGGGTAGCGGAAGATGATGCCGTTGCGGGTGCCGCCAAAGTTTGAGGCAATGGTCTTGGTCCAGGTGAAGGGGGCGTCCAGCGCCACGGCCCAGCCGGCGGCGTAGTGGTTGTTGGCCATGGGGGTGCCCAGCTCGTCTATGTGCTCCAGCACATAGTCCAGCGGTTCCTCTACCATGTTCAGGGTGGAAATCTCGTTCATCACGCCGTGCAGGTCACCTTCGGGGGAAGCGCCGTTGTCGCCCAAAATGTAGATGATGAGCGTATCGTCCTGGTCTTGCCCCCGCGTGTTGTACCAGACGCAAAGTTAGTAAAGATATGTTAAACTAACTTTGGAGGGAAGCAGAAAATGGCAAGGAAGAGATACACAATTGAACAGATTATCGTAAAATTGCG
>JAAYCI010000088.1 GCA_012729855.1 Oscillospiraceae bacterium | reverse complement strand
TGCCGATATCGGCCTGAAAACGACCGAGCGGCAACCTCTGTTTCGCTACGCTCCACTTCGGTTGCCGCTCAGGGATAGGTTCCGCACTAACATTGTGATTGGTACAAAAAACGGGGGCAGCTCACTGCCGCCTCTTGCGCTAAGGGCCTCGCTACGCGTGGGAGCGTTCGAAACGTGCTCTGCGGGGCGTAGTCTTGCGGTTCCAAGGTGCGGTGAAGCGTCAAAGCTGTGCTCGCCCTGAACGTGCTGCTGTTGGGAGGCTCTCACCCGCGCCTCGCGCGCGCTGCGCGCTCTTGCGGTTCTGGTGCGCCCTTTCAGGGCACCCCAGAACCGGGCGCGGGAAAATTTGTTCGCCGTAGTCTTGTGGTGAAGATTAGATTCTGCTATGCGAGCCAAATTTTGCACTTCGTGCCCCTCTTGCATTCCCCCCGCCTGCATATTATAATAGCGATAAAAGAGGCAATCGGATTTTCCCTGAGGAGGTTCCCCATGAGTGACTCCACCACCACCATTTTTTCGGTGTACGACGATAAAGACCAGGAGATAAAAAAAATATTGACCGAGGTGTACGCGGCGCTGAAGCAGAAGGGCTATAACCCCATCAATCAGATCGTCGGGTACATCCTGTCGGAGGACCCCACCTACATTACCACCTTTGGCGGGGCCCGCACGAAGATATGCAAGGTAGACCGCGACGACATTTTGCAGACCCTGGTGAAAAGCTACCTGGGCGCCTGACACCCGGCGATTTCTGCGCGCGGCACACGCCGCGGATTATGACGCACACAAAAAGCCCTGCTCGGCAATGGCTGAGCGGGGCTTCTGTTATCCGGATATTTTGCCGGGCCGCTATTCGCCCAGGCCGCTGGCAATCAAATCCAGCGCGGCTTGCAGGGCGGCGGCTTCGTCGGGGCCGTCGCAGCATATTTCTATGGTGCTGCCTTGCGTGATGCCGGCCAGCATCACCTGCATGATGCTTTTGGCGTTCACGCGCTTTTCACCAAACAGCAGCGTTACCTCGCAGCCAAAGGCAGACACCCCCTGCACAAAGCGCTGGGCCGGGCGCATGTGCAGGCCGCTGGGGTTTAGTACGGTGGCATGGGCCGATACCATAGAGGATGCCTCCTTTGTGCGGGGCTGCCATGCTTGGCCATATGGCCGGCGGCGGGCAGGCCGTGGTTTCTTTTGGGGATATCATAACACCCCGGGCAGCGGCGTACAACCCCCGCACGGGCGATTTTCTTGCCGCGCGGCAGGTTGGCGGGTATAATGGTTGTGGTGATAACATGAATGGGATTGTGAAAACCTTTGGCAGCATAACCAGCCGGCAGGTGGCAAAAGCGCCGCTGCGCGCCCGCCGGCTGCTGCGCTGGGCCTACCGCCTTACCGGCGCGCAGGCGCGGTTTTTTCCGCGCAGGCGCTTTTTACGCGCACGCGAAGGGATGATGGCCGCCGCCACCGCCAGCGTGGCCAATGCCATGCGGCAGACTCCCGGTGCGGCCATCGTGAACGCTTTTTTGCCCTGCGAGATACTGCACGCGATGGACATTCGCCCCATGTTCCCCGAGGGGATGGCGGTGTACTTCACCGCGGCGGCCAGCGAGCAGCCCTTTGTGGAGGCCGCCGAGCGCGCCGGCGTGCCCGAGAGCTACTGCAGCTACCACAAGGTGCTGATAGGCGCGGCGGTGAGCGGTGTGCTGCCTGCGCCCGACGTGGTGCTGCACACCACGCTGGCCTGCGACGCCAACCGCCTTACCTTTGCCCGCCTGGCCGAGCATTACGGCGTGCCCCGCTTTTGCATCGATGTGCCCAACAGGGAGACGCCCCAAACCATTATCTATGTGGCCAACCAGCTGCGGGAGATGGCCGCTTTTTTACAGCAGCACACCGGCCGCCGGCTGGACGAAGACGCATTGCAGGCGGCGGTGGCCCGCAGCCAGCGGACTATCCTGCGCTACCGGGAATACCTGCGGCTGCGCGCGGACACCTCGGTGCCTACCGACATGACGGGCGAGATGCTGCCGCTGTTTTCCAACCACGTGCTGCTGGGCAGCCAGGCGGCCGAGCAGTATGCCCACGGCCTGGTGCGGGATATCCAGCGGCTGGCGGCTGAACGTAAACCCACGCGGATTCTATGGATGCACACCATGCCCAACTGGCAGGCCGCGCTGAATGACCTGTTCCATCGGCACCGGGATTTGGAGCTGGTGGGCTGCGATTTGGCGTATGACGCGCTGGTGGACATTGACCCGCGCCGGCCCTACGAGGCCATGGCGCAGCGGCTGTTGGCCAACACGCTGAACGGCCCGGCCGAGCGCCGCATTGACGCCACGCTGCAAATGGCGCGGCAGCTTGCGGCAGGCGGGGTGATCTACTACAACCACTGGGGCTGCAAAAGCACGATGGGCGCGGCCCAGCTGGCCAAGAAAAAGCTGGAGGCGAACGGCTTTCCCACCCTGGTGCTGGACGGCGACGGCTGCGACAGCGGCAACGTGAGCGACGGCCAGCAGGTAACGCGGGTGCAGGCGTTTTTGGAGCAGCTGGGCGCTTAAGCGCAAAATTTGGCTCGCATAGAACGGGTTGAACATTGCATAAAGCCAGAGTCTGTTTTCAAATCTCCAAAACGCCCAAATCCAGCGTTTTCGGCGCCCCTGCCGCGTTGCTTTGCCTTGCAAACCACCAAGGTTTGCGGCGGAAAAGCGCCTTGCAGGGCCACCAACTCCGCTCGGCTTTGGTCATT
>JAAYCI010000087.1 GCA_012729855.1 Oscillospiraceae bacterium | reverse complement strand
TGCCGATATCGGCCTGAAAACGACCGAGCGGCAACCTCTGTTTCGCTACGCTCCACTTCGGTTGCCGCTCAGGGATAGGTTCCGCACTAACATTGTGATTGGTACAAAAAACGGGGGCAGCTCAGTAGCTAAGCGTCTCGGCCACTCACAGGTAAGTACCACCACCGATATTTACGCGCACATCATCGAAGACGCCGACGAGCAAAACGCTGAAAGTATTGCAGATGCCGTGTTGAGGGTAGGCAAAAGCGGATGAAACAATTACAGATACAGAAACAAAAACAGGCGTTGCCAAATTAATAACCGGCAGCGCCTGTTTCATGCTCATTTTTCAGTTTGCTTGACCATTTCTTGAACAAAATGCGGAAAATGTGCGGAAACCGCACCGCCACAAAAAGAAAAACACCGCCGATTAACTCAATAATCAACGGTGGTTCGTGGTGCGCTGCGAGGGACTCGAACCCCCGGCCTACTGGTTCGTAGCCAGTCACTCTATCCAGCTGAGCTAGCAGCGCGTGTACAACTACTACAATATATCATGCCGCTTTTCAAATGTCAATTCCCGCTGTTGCCATGTTAACGGCATGGTGCATATTCATATTTTACACCCGCTCTTATATAGTATATAATAAAAAACACATGAGCCACAGCATTGGAAAGAGGCAATCATGGTTTTCAAGGGCATTGGGGCGTCGCCCGGCATTGGCAAGGGGCGCGTTTTTCTGGTTCGGGCGGCCAGTCTGGACTATTCTGCCGTGCCCTTTTCCGGCGCGCAAGCCGAACGCAAGCGCCTGGGGCAGGCTGTCGAGGCCTGCCGCGCGGCCACGGCCACCCTGGCGCTGGCTGTGCGCCGGGAGGTAGGCGAAGACATCGCCGACATCCTCACCGCGCAGGCTGCCATGCTGGAAGACCCCACCCTGAAAGCCGAAGCGCTGGCACTCATCGACGCCGGAATGACGGCCGAGGCCGCTGTCGACACCGTCAGCAGCAGCTATGTGCGGCAATTCCTGGCGCTGGATAACGAGCTGATGCGCCAACGTGCCGCCGACGTGCAAGACATGCGCCGCCGTCTGCTGGAACAGCTTTTGGGCCTGCACCAGGCCGATATCACCGCCGCGCCGCAGGGCAGTGTTTTGGTGGCGGAGGACGTAAGCCCCAGCATGGCCGCCCGCATACAGAAAACACAAATTGTTGGCATTGCGGCCGAAACCGGCGGCAAAACCGGTCACACCGCCATTTTGGCGCGGGCGCTGGGCATCCCGGCGGTGGTGGGCGTGCCGGGCATTGCCACCGCCGCGCAGCCGGGCGACGACGCCATTGTGGACGGCGATGCCGGGCGGGTACTTTTGCGGCCTGAGCCAGCCGCCGTGGCCGAATATCAGCACTACCTTGGGCAGCAGGCGGCGGAACAGCAGCAATTGTGGGCCTGGCGCAGCCGCCCCACTGCCACCGCCGACGGCCAACCCTGCCAGGTGTGGGCCAACATTGCCGGTGTGCCCCAGGCGCGTGACGCGCTGGACGCCGGCGCCGAGGGCATTGGGCTGTTCCGCACCGAGTTCCTGTTTATGCAAAACGGCCGCCTGCCCACCGAGGCCGAGCAGCTTGCCTGCTACAGCGCGGCCGCCGATGTGATGCCCGGCCAAACGGTGGTCATCCGCACGCTGGACGTGGGCGGCGACAAAGCCATCGACTACCTGGGCATCGAAAAGGAAGCCAACCCCTACCTGGGTTTCCGGGCCATCCGCTACTGCCTGGACCACCCCGAGCTCTTTTCCGTCCAGCTGCGGGCACTGCTGCGGGCCGGCGCGCGCCACGGCAACGTGGCCATCCTGCTGCCCATGATCACCGGCCTGGAGGAAGTGCGCGCCACCCGCCGCCTGCTGGACCGCTGCAAGCAACAGCTGGAGCGCGAGGGCCTGCCTTATGACAATACCATCCGCCTGGGCGCCATGATAGAGACACCCGCCGCCGCCCTGCTGGCCGATCGCCTGGCCACCGAAGTGGATTTCCTCAGCATTGGCACCAACGACCTGGCCCAGTACACCTTAGCGGCCGACCGCGGCAACCCCCGGGTGGAAAACCTGAACAATCCCTTCCACCCCGCACTGCTGCGCAGTTTGCAGCAGGTGGCGGCGGTGGGCAACGCGGCCGGCATTCCGGTGGAACTGTGCGGCGAGGCCGCGGCCGACCCGGCCATGGTACCGCTGCTGCTGGCTTTTGGCGTGCAGGTATTCAGCGTGGCGCCTGCCGCCGTGCCGGCCACCCGCCGGGCCATCGCCCGCTATAGCCTGCCCGGGGCCCGCGCACTGGCCCAGGCCGCCCTGCTGCTGGACACCGCCACCGAGGTAGAGGCTTACCTGCGCGCCACCTGTGCCGGCGAGGCATAATTGTAAAGCCCTTAATAATAGCTATAGACACTTTTTACCCGTTATGCTATAATTCGGGGGACGGTTTTTTGCGGTAAAACCGTGCCCTGCCGGCATAAAGGGCCCGTGCTTGATGGTACCGCAAAAAACAAGACGAAAGTGGGAGATGCAGTGATGGGAACGATGAAATTGCCTTTGGAGGGCATCCGTGTGGTGGAGCTTGCCACCCACGTGGCAGTACCCATGGTGGGCCGCCTGCTGGCCGACTGGGGCGCCGAAGTGATCAAGGTAGAAAACCCCAGTGGGGACGAATGGCGCATCTTGGGCCGGAACTACGGCGTGCCGATCAACGAAGACGACAACCCGGTGTTTACCATGCCCAACGCCGGCAAAGAGCTGGTGGCGCTGAACCTGAAAAGCGCCGAGGGCAAGGAAGTACTGCTGAAGCTGCTGGACGAGGCCGATATTTTCATTTGCAGCGTGCGCATGAAATCCATGCAGAAGATGGGGCTGGACTATGACACCCTGAAAAAGCGGGTACCCAAGCTGATATACGCGCACTTTTCCGGTTTCGGCCCCGAAGGCCCGGACGCCGAGCGCCCCGGGCTGGACCGTGCGGCCTACTGGGCCAAAAGCGGCGCGATGATCGATTTCAGCTCGATAGGCGACCACCCCATCAACCCCTTGTCCGGCTTTGGCGACGCCACCACCAGCACCATGCTGCTCAGCGGCATTCTGGCGGCGCTGCTGGCCCGGGGCAAAACGGGTGAGGGCACCTTCCTCAACACCTCGCTGTACGGCAGCGCGCTGTGGTACGCCGGCATCGGCGTGGTGCTTTGCCAGGAGCAATTCGGCGGGCAATTCCCCAAGGACGCCGACAACCCGCCCCGCCCGCTGGCCCACTTTTACCAGTGCCAGGACGATGAGTGGATTATTATGGTAAGCGTAGACCACGATAAAAACTTCCCGCTTGTGGCCAAAGCCATGGGCCTGGATGATTATCTCAATGACCCCCGCTTCAACAGCTCTAAAACCATGGACGCCGAAGGCCATGGCCGGGAGCTCACTGCCATCCTGCAGCAGCGCTTCCGCACCAAGCCCTCCACCGAATGGGCCGAGATCTTCGCCGCCAACGACCTGGTGTACGAGCCGGTGTACCATGTAAAAGACACCGTGAAGGACCCGCAGGCCCTGGCCAACCACTACATCTCCAACGTCACCATGCCCAACGGCCTGGAGGTGAGCATGTCCACCAACCCGGTGCAGTTCAGCGCCTATGGCCGCAAGGCGGAAGTGCAGCATGCCGGCGGCATTGGCTGCGACACCGACGCCGTGCTGGCCCGCCTGGGCTACACCCCCCAGCAAATTGCCCAGATGAAGGCAGACAAGGCCGTAAAATAGCCCCACCTCTAACCAATGTGTTTAAACTGCCAGCGTGGTGTGAAAACCGCCGGAACAATGCCTCGCCCCACCGACGGGGAGTGGTTGCCAACACATAAGGGCGCGGCAAACTATGTTCGCACACAGCCAGGCAGGTAAGCAAAATAAGAGCAGGCCCGCATACATGCGAACTTGCTCAAGAGCATGTAAACATGCTCTGGAGAAAAAACAGATGGAGGTCAAAAGGATGAAAGAGATCAAAAAGGTAGCGGTATTGGGCGCTGGCCTGATGGGCAAGCAGATCGCCCTGAACACCGCGCAGTATGGGTACGACGTGAAGCTGTACGACAGCTTCCCCGAGGCGCTGGACGCCGCCGGCAAATGGGCCGAGGACTATCTGGCCGGCCGTGTGGAAAAAGGCAAAATGACCGCCGACCAGGTGGCTGAAATCAAAAAGCATTTCGCCCTTGAAAAAGACCTGAAAACCTGCGTGCAGGACGCCGACCTCGTCATCGAAGCCATCATCGAAGACCGCGCCATCAAAGAAGTGCTGTTTACCGACCTCAGCAACTACTGCGCGGAAGACACCATCCTGGCCACCAACTCCAGCCGCATGGTCTCCTCGCTGTTCAAAGACTTTGTGAAGAACCCCGCCCGCCTGGCCAACCTCCATTATTTCAACCCCGCCCTGGTTATGAAGCTTACCGAAGTGGTGCAGGGTGCCCACACCAGCAACGAAACCGCCGAAGCCCTGATGGACTTCAGCGTGAAAACCGGCAAAGACCCCATCTGGGTGCGCAAGGAGATCGACGGCTTCGTCGTCAACCGCATCCTGGGCGCCATCACCCGCGAGGCCAACTTCCTGGTAGCCGAGGGCTACGTGAAACCGCAGGAAGTGGATACCGCCGTGGAAAAGGGCCTCAACCACCCCATGGGCCCCTACCGCCTGCAAGACCTCACCGGCGTGGACCTCTCCTTCCTGGTGATGAAGCGCAACTTCGAGGAGAACGGCGAAAAGCAGCCGGGCTACGAGATGTACGAGGAAATGTACAACAACAAGCAGTGGGGCCGCAAAACCGGCAAGGGCTTCTACGAATACCCCGCGAAATAATGCTTCAACCAGCCGGCGGCCTGGCCGCCCAATAACAGGAGGCTAAACCTTATGAGCGATATCAGAGATGCAGTTGTAGTGGCCTATGGCCGCAGTGCCGTTGCCAAATCGGGCAAAAAAGGCGCCCTGCGCGAAACCAACCCGGTAGACTACGCCGGCCTTGTGCTGCGCGGCGTGCTGGACCGTGTGCCCCAGCTGAAAGCGGAAGACATTGACGACGTGATTGTGGGCACCGCCCGCCCCGAAGGCGTTACCGGCTCGAACGTGGCCCGCCTGATTGCCGCCCGCGCCGGCCTGCCCTGGACGGTACCCGGCCAGACGGTGAACCGTTTTTGTTCCTCCGGCCTGCAAACCATTGCCACCGCGGCCAACGCCATTATGGCCGGCCAGGCCGACGTAATGGTGGCCGGCGGCGTGGAAGACATGACCAGCCAGGGCATGGGCCCCGCCGACCCCGCCACCCTGAACCAGTGGCTGCTGGACAACCAGCCCGACTACTACATGCCCATGGGCCTCACCGCCGAGCAGGTGGCCGAGCGCTATAACGTAACCCGTGAGCAGATGGACGCGCTGGCTGTTGAAAGCCACAAGCGCGCCGCCGCCGCCCAGGAAGCCGGCGCCTTCGACGATGAGATCATCGCCGTGCCCGGTGTGGACGAAGAGGGCCAAGCCATCACGTTCAACAAAGACCAGGGCATCCGCAAGGGCACCAGCATGGAAAGCCTGGCCGGCCTGAAAACGGTTTTTAAAGAGGATGGCTCCGTCACCGCCGGCACCTCCTCGCAAACCAGCGAAGGCACTGCCTTTGTGGTGCTGATGTCGGCCGACAAGGCCAAAGAACTGGGCATCAAGCCCATTGCCAAGTTTGTCGGCTACGCCGTGGGCGGCGTCGACCCCTCCATCATGGGCATCGGCCCCATCGAGGCCGTACCCAAGGTGCTGAAGCGCGCCGGCCTCAAGCTGGAGGATATGGACATCATCGAGCTGAACGAGGCTTTCGCCAGCCAGGCGTATGTGGTGATGGACACCCTGAAGATGGACAAGGCCAAGGTGAACCCCAACGGCGGCGCCATGGCCCTGGGCCACCCGCTGGGCGCCACCGGCGCCATCCTCACCTGCAAAGCGCTGAACTGGCTGCAGAAGAACGGCGGCAAGTACGGCATGGTCACCATGTGCATCGGCGGCGGCATGGGCGCGGCCGGCATCTTCGAGATGGCATAAGCCGCACTTTTATGGCACACAGCAAGAGCCGGAAGGGAACGCCCTTCCGGCTCTTGCTGTGTGCCTTGTGCGCCCCGCTTTGCCTAGCCCTCCATCTGGGTGGTAGAAAGCACCAGCCCCAGCCCCGCGGGCGCCAGCATGGGCTGGCAGCGGGCCTTGATGCGCTCCTCCACCGTGGCGGCGCCGGTGGGCTTGTCGGTGGTCAGCATAATCAGGTACTGGTTCAGCGAGTAGCGGGTAAAGGTGTCGCTTTTGCGCAGCAGCCCGCCCAAAATGGCATTCTTCACCTGGTTCATCGCGCTGGAAAGCAGCCGGGTGGAGGGCTTGGCCCCGCTGCCGTCGTCTATGGTAAGCAGCAACAGCACCACATGCCCGCCGCTGCGCGCCACCACGCGGGACACCATCTGGTACAGGTACTTAAAAACATCGTAGGTGCAGTACAGCGGGGCGTTGTCGCTGGCGTCCTCGGCCGGGGCCGCCCGCAGCTCGTCCTTTATCACCAGCACGTCGCGGTCCAGCGGGTCCACGTGGGTGCAGGCCTTTTGATGGATGGCTTCAATCTCATCACCCGGCGGGTGGCCAAACTCCTCGGCAAACAGGCGGGCCACCCGGTTATATGCGGGAATGATGGCCCGGTACATCTCCATGGCGTCCAGCGCCTGGAACAGGTAGAGGTACAGGTTCTCCTCCAGCGGCTCCACCGCCGTGGCCGCGCTGGCAACGGCCAGCAGCTCGTTGTGGCGGCCGGCATCCTGCAAGCCCTGGCAGCAGTTGGCCGCCGCCGCGCTGAACAGCTGCCGGTAGTGGATGGCCAGCGGCGCCACCCACAGCTCGGCCTCCATCTTGGGCAGCAGCTCGCCCCGGTACAGCTCCAGCGCGTCCATCAAAAGGCGCAGCCGCCCTTCTGGGCCGCTCTCGGCGGCCAGGCGCAGCTTTTGCTCAAACAGCGTGGTGTCGGTCTCCCACGTGATATCGGGGTTGCAGGTGTAGCCGTCGGGGCCCTCTTGCACCGGCTGCAGCGCGGCGCCCACCCGCGCAAACTCGTGGTTCAAATCCTCCACCAGCTCATCCATCAATGTGTCCGCGTCGAGCAAAGCCTCATGCGGCCACAGCGTGGCGGCCAAGGCTGCCGCCGGCAATGCCTTGCCGGGGTTCAGCAGCAGGTAGCAAAACAGGTGCCATGGCCGCCGCACATAGGCGGGGTCGGCCAGCACCGGGGTCTCGCCGGCCCAAACCCGCAAGCCCCCCAGCATCTCCACGTGGAGTTGTCCACTCATAGGTACGTCCCCCATCTCCCTAAGTACCACAAACTGGCAGGGGCGCTGCCGCCCTTGCCATTCTTGTTCCCATCCACTCTATAAGTTCAGCAGGGCAGTTTAGCCGCCCTGCACCTTCTTGCGCATTTCTTCCAGGTTCACGCAGTATTGCAGCGCCGTATCGGCCGTAATGCGGCCCTGCTTGTACAGCGCCAGAATGCTCTGGTCCATCGTCACCATGCCCAGGGCCGCGCCCGCAAAAATGGCGCTGTCTATCTGGTGCACCTTGCTTTCGCGTATCATGTTGCGTATGGCGGGCGTCAGCAGCATAATCTCAAACGCCGGCACCAGCTTGCCGTCCACCTGCGGAATCAGCTGCTGGCTCACCACCGCCCGCAGCACCATGGAAAGCTGGATGCGGATCTGGTTCTGCTGGTTGGGCGGGAAGATATCCAGGATGCGGTCTACCGTGTTAGCCGCGCCCGTGGTGTGCAGGGTGGAAAGCACCAGCTGGCCGGTCTCGGCGGCGGTCACGGCTATTTCTATGGTCTCGGCGTCGCGCATTTCGCCCACCAGTATCACGTCGGGGCTTTGGCGCAGCACGGCGCGCAGGGCGCTGGCGTAGTCCCTGGTGTCGCCGTTCACCTCGCGCTGGGTCACAATACTGGTCTTGTGCCGGTGGATAAACTCGATGGGGTCTTCCATCGTGATGATATGGTCGGCGCGGGAGGCGTTGATGCGGTCCACCAGGCAGGCCAGCGTGGTGCTTTTGCCGCTGCCGGCCGGCCCCGTGATCAGCACCAGGCCCTTGGTGTAGTCGCCCAGGTTCATCACCACGTCGGGAATGGCCAAAGAGGCGGGGTCGGGCAGGTCGAACATCACCACCCGCACCACGGCGGCCAAGCTGCCCCGCTGGCGGAAGGTGTTGGCCCGGAAACGCCCCACCCCCGGCACCGAGAAGGAGAAGTCGTCGTCGCCGTCCGAGAGCAGGTTCTCAATGGGGCGGTCGTTGGTAAAGGTATATATCTCCCGCACCAGGGTCTCCACATCGGCAACGCTCAGCGGGGTGTCGTTGGCTTTGGTCACCTGGCTGTCCTTGCGGTAAGCCGGCGGGAAACCGGCGATAAAAAACATGTCGGACGCGCCGGCCTGTGTGGCCTGCGACAGCAGTTCTGTCAGTTCCATTGGGCTTACCCCCTGCACTGTGTGGCATAAACGCACTGCGCCATGCCAAAAGGCACATCTATTTTTATACGATTTTTGTGTCCGCTTTGTGATAATACCCCGCGCCCACGCCGGTTTTTTCGTTGGTGGCGCCGGCGGCCCCACAAGTGGCCGGCCGGGCAGCGTGGTCAGGGTGCGCCGCCGCCCCACAGCTGGCCGTCCTCGCTGGGTGTCCAGCCATCCACCAGGCGGGTGATCTGCCGCGCCACCTCGTAGCGCCGGGTGGCGCCCAAACCCTGCAATTCCAGCTCGGTCAGCAGTTCGGTGCTCTCGTCCACCGGCAGGGATAAGGCAACCTGATAGCTCCCCGTAACTTCCCAGCCGAGCCTTTCAGCAGCTTCAAGCGCTGCATTGTCATAATCCATAAGCGCTTCAGGTACACAATCAGGAGCCACCGGTTCAGGCACATCCGCCTCCGGCAGCCCACCCCCTTCCGATGTGATTTGGGGGGTAACGGCTGCTATTTCTTTCTCATACTCCAGTGTGTAATACTCCTGCAGCAGCGCCAGGTCTGTATCCAGCTTGGCCACCTGCACAGCCGCCTCGCCCTTGGCCGCAGCCACGGCCTTGGCATTAAGCAGGCCCTCCGCCTGTATGCGCTGGCTGGACGACGCGGTGCTAAGGCTGAGCATGGCCAGCGTGGCAAAGCACAGCACGGTGAAAATCATCAGCAGCGACGTGGTGCCGGTGCCCACGCCCGAGCGCCGGCCGGTGCGCGTTTTGCGTTTGGTGTTGTTCATAGCGCGTCACCTCCTGCACTGGCGGGCTGGTAGCTGGCGGTGGCAATGCTGAAAACCTCCGCGCCGTCGCGGCTTTCCGCCACCGCCGACAGATGGCTCAGCACCCCGGCAACGGTAGCCTCGTCGCGCACCACCAACCGGATGGTATAGGCGGCGTCCGCGCCCGAAGCCGGCTGCCAGTCTTCATCATAGTAGAACAGCAGGCTGCCGTCGGGCTGCGCGTCGGCGTCCTCCAGCCCCTGCACGCCGCGCGCTTTCACAATCTCAATCAGAGACTGCGCCTCCGCGCCGGCAAAGTTCTCGGCGTGGGTGTCCCTGGCTATCTGCCCGGCCTTGCCAAACAGCCCCACCAAAATGGCGCAGGAGATGCTGAACACCAAAATGTTCACCAGCAGCTCCACCAAAAACGCGGTGTTGCGGTAGCGTTTTTTCATACCCGGCCCCCTTCCGTCAAAGCAAAGGAAACAGGGGTAACGGCCCCGGCCACGCTCACAATCTCGGCGCTGAACAGGCCGTCGTCGGCCAGCGCAAAGGTGCAGCTGGTTATCTCGGCTATCTTGATGCCATTATCGCTGAAAGGATCGTCCGCCGGCACAAAGCTCTCCATCAGCCGCCCGTCCGACACATAGATGCGCGACTCATACACCGTTTGGGCGCCCTCGGTGCGAATCACCAGCATGTCCACGCCGGCCTCGGTGCGCAGGCTCACCACGCCGGGCTGGTTGTTCTGGCTCAGTTTGGTGCGCAGGTAGCTGGCGGCCACCGTGCTGCCAAAGCTGTCGTCCACGCCGGCCTGTATCTGCTTGTAGGCCTGGCCGCCCATCAGCGCCAGCGCCAGCGAGCAAAAGGCAAACAGGCAAATAAGGCCCATGGGCAGCATGATGCCCGCCACTACGCCCGAGCGGTTCTTCTTCACCTGCAAGCCGGCCACCTCCTGTTTTGGGTTTTCTTTATGTGCCTCACCCGCGCCCCGGCGGCATACTGCCGCATCTCGCGCTAAGTGCCTCGCTGCGCTCGGTTGGCCCTCAGGGGCACTGCATCTCGGCCCAAGTGCCGCGGCTACGCCGCGGTTGGCCTCGAAACAGCGCCTGCGGCGCTAGTCTCCGCCTACGGCGGATTCACCTTTCGCTCGAAACGCGCCCTGCGGGGCGCGGGCTCGCCGGTTTCCCGAAGACGGGATGCTACGCGATACTGCGCAAGCCCGGCTCGGCCCATAAGGTCCCATTTTTTGCCGTATTTATGTTCTAAATTTTGCCATGTGGGCCCTAGCGCGCCACCACCAAAATATTTGGTGTGATGTTGGAAGCATAGGCATCGTAGCGCACGGCATAGCGCTCCAGGTCCACCTGTACGCCGTAGTGCTCCTGAATGTACGTCAGGCTGGGCGGGTAGAAGCCCTCGGTGGCGTAGCACAGCACGGCCGCGCGCTCTATGGCGTTGTAGGTGGCGGCCACGCCCTCTTCGTCGGCACGGCCCGCCAGGCCAAAGGTACCAAAGGCCAGCACCGCCAGCATCACCACAAACAGCACCACCGTTACAATGATGCCGGCCCCGCCGCTGCCGGCGCGGGTGCTTCTGCTTTTTTTCATGTGCAAGGCCCCCTTGTAGGTTGGCGCAGCGTTGTTGGCGTAGCTTAAATGGTACTAAGAATACTTGTAAGCGGCAGCATCACGCTCAGCAGGATGACGCCAATGGCCACGCTGAGAATGCCCACCAGCGCCGGCTCTATCATGCCCAGCAGGCGGTCGATGCCGTTGTTGGCCTCGTCGCTGTACACCTCCGAAAGGTTGCGCATGGCCTGCTCGGTTTGCCCGGCGCGGGAGGCGCTCAGCAGTATCTTGGCCTCAAAGCCGTCCAGCACGCCCTGGTTCACCAGGCTTTTGCCCAGGTCCTCGCCGGTGTCCACCTCGGCGCGGGCGGCGGGAATGCGGTCGGCTATGCGGCGGTTGTCCACCAGGGCGGCGGCCTTGTCCACCGCTTCGCCGGTGGGAATACCGCTGGCCAGCAGCATGGCCAGGCCCCCGGTAAAGCGCCCGGCGCTCAGCGTGTAGTGGATGCGGCGGGTTAGCGGGAAGCTTTGGGCCAGGCCCGCCATACGCCGGCGGCCGCCGGGAATGAGATAGATGATAAGGATGACCAGCACAACGGCCAGCAGCACACCCACCACCACCATGGCAATGCGGGCGGCCAGGAAAGCCCCGCCCATGCCGCTGGCGCTGGTAATGCCCAGCGAGAGGAATACGTTTTCAAACACCGGCAGCACAAAAGCAATCAGGAAAATAAGCACCACGCTCATCATCACCAGCAGCAGCACGGGGCCGCTTACGGCACTGCGGATGCTCTGGCGCAGCGCCTCCTGCCGGCGGTAGTATTCGCCCAGGCTGTCGGCGGTGGTCTCCAACCGGCCGCTCTCCTCGCCCAGCCGCACCATCTCCACCGCATAGTCGGGGAAGCTGCCGGTCATCTCCAGCGCCTGGCTCAGTATAAACACCTCACCCCCGCTCAAAATATCGCTTATCTGCCGCGCCACCTGCGCCAGCCGGCTGCCCTCCATGTCGCCGGCAATAATGTCGGGGCATTCGTTGGCCGGCACGCCGGCGCGCAGCAGCATGGTCATGCTTTCAAAGAAAGCCGCCAGGTCGGGCGCGGGCAGGTTCTTTCTCTTTTTGTCTGCCATGGTGGTTCCTCCTCTATGTGGGGATGGGGCCCGAAGGGCCGAGTATGGCTTGCGAAGCATCGCGCAGCATCCCGTTTTCGGGAAACATGCGAGCCCGACGCACTGCGAAGGGTACCCCGGAGGGGTGCGCAAGAGCAGTGGAGCGCAGCGACGCGGCGGGTGGGCCCGAAGGGCCGAGTATGGCTTGCGAAGCATCGCGCAGCATCCCGTTTTCGGGAAACATGCGAGCCCGACGCACTGCGAGGGGTACCCCGAAGGGGTGCGCAAGAGCAGTGGAGCGCAGCGACGCGGCGAGTGGGCCGCCCTCCGCACACATGTACCGGAAACGGCCCGCTAGAAAAACGTGAGGGGCGTGTAGTTTTCACCGTCGCCAATAAAGTCGGACATGGAGCTGCCCCGCCCGGCCGCGAAGGTCAGGTCCACCCGCACCCAGTCATCTTCCGAGGACGGCATCTTGATGGCAATCCAGCCGGTCTCCTCGGTGTACACCAGGTTCCACGCGTGGTACACCGTGCCGGCCTCGCCGTTCTTCACGTCGCCCTTCACCAGCTGGGTGGGTATGCCGTTGGCCCGCAGCATGGCGGCCGCCAGCGCGGCGTAGTCGTAGCAAATGCCCTGCCTGGTGGCCAGCGTCTCGTCGGGGTCGGGCAGGTAAAAGTTGATCTGCCCGCCGCTTATCTGCTGGGCTTTAAAGGTATCGTAGGTCACGTTGTTGGCAATCCAGTAATACACCTGCTGCACCACCTCCAGGTCTGTGGAGGCATGCTGCGCCAACTCGTAGGAGAACTCAACACACGTGGAATCGGCCCCGTAGTTCACATAGATATTCTGCACCAGGAAGGGGGCCAGCTCGCTCTCCAGCACCACGGTGGCCGTCCCGTCCAGGAAGGGATAGTAAAGCACCTTCCCGTCCCCCGTTGGCTCACCGCGGTGCAGTAGCTGAAACTGGTAGCTGCCGCTGCCCCGGGTAATGGGCAGAAACACCGTTTCGCCGGTACTGTCGAAGTAATAGTTGTCCTCGTCGCTGGCGCTGCCGTCGGTTTTGGTTATCTTCACCAGGGTGGCCGCTGCGCTGGTGCTTTTCACGGCAATATAACCCTTGTTCACGTTGGTCATGTCTATCACGGCGCTGTTGCCGTCTTTGTCCTTGGCCACCTCATTGGCGCCCACATACTCGGCCAGCACCAGCGGGGGCGGGGTGCGCACATACTCCGGGTTCGAAAGCTCGGGCGCGCCGTTGGCGGCAAAACCCTCGGTACCGCCGCCGCAGGCGGTAAACAGCACGCCGGCCAAAAGCAGCACAAGGCACAGCACGGCCGCGCCCATGCGTTTTCGTGTCATGCCAGGTGTTCACCTCCGCCATCCGTTTGCAGGCGCGGGCAGAGGCCCCCACCGCTTTTGCGCGGAAGCAGACAGACCCCCGCGCATACATAAAAATATTATACAGCGCCAAAGGCCAAAATGCAAGAAAGTTCGCTCTGGCGGGCGATGAACCCCCGTACAGCCCCGCAGGCAGCGCCAAAGGCGCAAAGCACCCGCCATCGCCGCCGTTCGGCAAGTTATTTTTGCATTGGCAGTGCTTTGGTAGTATAATGGGGCCATCAAAACAAGCGGGCAAACCCGGCCTTCTATGACCGCGCTGCCCCACCACACCCCTGAAAGGATGGCGTAAAACCCATGGCAAATTTTTATAAATGCAACGACAATTGCGGCTGGGTGGGCCTGGAGATGACCCCGTCCGCCAAAGACTGCAACGCGGAAGGCGGCCTGGTACTGCTGAAAGCCAACAGCGAGGACGCCGCCCAGGAAAAACACGTGCCGGTGGTAGAGGTGCGCAAGGACGGCAAGGTCCATGTTAAAATCGGCTCTGCGCCGCACCCCATGCTGCCCGAGCACCACATCGAGTGGATCATGATCGAAACCACCTTCGGCGCCATTTACTGCAACCTGGAAGCCGGCGACCCGCCCGAGGCCCTGTTCCAAATCCGCCCGGACGAGATCATCTCGGTGTACGAGCATTGCAACCTGCACGGCCTTTGGAAAGCCAAAGAACCCGTGCTGCCCATCGACTTCGACCTGAACACCGTGGCCTGCTCGCCCGAGTTCACCGCCGGCTGCCTCGACCCCTCCAACAACAGCATCCGCCGCCCGGGCGGTGAGCTGCCCCCGTTTTTTGTACCAATCACAATGTTAGTGCGGAACCTATCCCTGAGCGGCAACCGAAGTGGAGCGTAGCGAAACAGAGGTTGCCGCTCGGTCGTTTTCAGGCCGATATCGGC
>JAAYCI010000001.1 GCA_012729855.1 Oscillospiraceae bacterium | reverse complement strand
GTGCCGATATCGGCCTGAAAACGACCGAGCGGCAACCTCTGTTTCGCTACGCTCCACTTCGGTTGCCGCTCAGGGATAGGTTCCGCACTAACATTGTGATTGGTACAAAAAACGGGGGCAGCTCAGAGAGGACATATGTCTGCCCCCCAAAACCGGTGTTGCGCACACCCTGCCAAATTTGCACAAAAAAGCAGCGCATCGCTACGCTGGAGGCGATGCGCTGCTTTTACTTTTGCATGCCCGAATGGCGGCTGCCCTTATGTCTTGTTTTTGCTGTTTTGCGGGTAGTGGCCATGGGTTTGCGCCTTTATTTCCAGCGGCCTATTGCCGTAATATTTGCGGTTGCCGATTCCAAAACACTATTCGTGATTTTGAGAGCATAAATGGCACCGGTTGCGCCCGTCATCCCACCTAGAACCAAAGATGACCCCGCAATCGTATACGACAAGGTATATTCTCCAACAAAAGCGCAGGGCATAGAGCCAATTGCTCCAATGGCGTGGTAGTACAGCGGCGAAGTGCCCCACTGCACAGCCGCTATGTTGGTTGCAGTGATATTCTTACGGCATATCAGGGTTCCGTCGGGGTACTTGATATAGGTGCCATTTGAATTCGAACCGCTTTCTATGTTGGTATAGGCTGGAATTCCGCCAGCCGCCCTGACGACATGGTTGGAATCGTAATGGGACGCCAGCATAGCATTTTCAAGGCTGGTGTTGGCATTGTCCACCTGCATTTGCAGGGTTTCCACGGCCGCTGTGCGCGCGGTTGTCTCCGCGGTTACTGCCTGCTGCGCAAGGTTGGCCGCCAAAAGCGCGCCGGCCGCCGTACTGTCTGCCGCAGCCACCGCCTGTTGCAGGCCGCTGTCGTCATAGTTGGCTAGCGCTGCCAGTTTGCTTTTCTCAGCCGCGGTGTAGTCGCTGCTCATTATCATCATCAGCCGCTTCCCCGGCCATAAGTCGGTGGTTGTGCGCAGGCCCGCCGGCAAGCTGGCCTTCTCGGGCAAAAGCATCGAGTCCGCCGTCTATGCCGCCATCAAAGCCTACCCCGACATCGGCGCCAGTGTCGTGCACATCAAAGGTACCCCCACCCCCGAAAAACTTCGCCTGCAGGTAGACATCGAGCCCCGCACCCCCACCGTTCCCATCCAGCGCCTGGCCGAAAGTGTGCAAACCGGCATTGTGGAGGCCATTGCCATGTGCCTTGCGCTAAATGTGGACACCGTCGACGTCACCGTCCACCCACGGGCCTACCGCCCCACCCCGGCCAAGCATGTCCCGCGTGTGATATAAAAGGAGGCACACCATGAACTTCATTACAAAGCTTCTGCCACCGCAGCTGCAACCCTATGCCGGCCGGCTGGTGCTCACGGCCCTTGGCCTGGTCATCAGCATCCTTTTCCTCACACTCGGCTTCTGGCCCACCCTCCTCCTCATCATCCTTTGCGGCGGCGGCTATGCGCTTGGCACCTGGCTCGACCGCCGCTCCACCCAAAGCCAAAACCCCTACCAAAACTATTATCGCTAGCAAGCCATCCAGCCGTTACGGTTGGATGATTCAGAAAGGAGACCCACCATGGACAACAAAAATACCCCCACTGCCACCTCGGCAGCCCCCGTCGAACACCAAAGCAAGCTCAGCTTCGATGACCGCGTGCTCAAAAAAATCGCCGGCATTGCCACCGATGATGTCGACGGCGTCGTCACCGTCAGCAGCGGCTTTGTGGGCGGCGTGGTCGACCGCTTCCGCAGCGCCGACGCCATCAAGGGCGTAGACGCCGAAGTGGGCGAAAAGCAGGTCGCCATCGACCTGAACGTCGTGTGCGAATTCGGCAAGCACATCCCCGGCATCTTCAACGAAGTGCACAACCGTGTGCAAAAGGCCGTGCGGGAGATGACCGGCCTTGACCTGATCGAGTTGAACATGCACGTGGAGGACATCCTGCGCAAAAGCGATATGGATGAGCTGCGCCAGCACCAGGCCGCCGGCCTGTTTGGCAGCTCCAACAAGCAGGACGGCGCCAGCGCCAGCCACTAGCCCTGCCAAAACCACAGCCGGCGCCATAAAAGCGCCGGCTGTTTCTCTGTCCAGCTGTGCAAACCACAACAAAGCGGGGCCATCTATATGGCCCCGCTTACTGCTTGTTTCAGCCCATTGGCTGTTCCTGATGTACCTGCTCTCGCCGCTGCTTATCGGCGTGGCGTGGATACTTGACGTCCGGCACAAGAAAAAAGCAGCCTCCGCGCCCCCGGCCGCAACGGCCTGACCGCCCCAAACCCTGCGCTATCCCAAAACGCAAGCTTTGTGTATGCCCTGGCATTGTGCCGGGGCATACGCTTTTATCTGCGCCCTGTTTCATATGGTGGCAAATGGGTCTCCACTAAAAAACGGCATGCCATTCGGCACACCGCCTGTCCTTCTGCCGCCCCACGCCTGCTCACACATTCAGCAGGCGGTACCGGTTCTTTTCAAACACTATCAACTCGTCTTCGCGCATTTTGTTCAGCTCCCGGGTAAGCGCGCTGCGATCCACCCCCAGGTAGTCGGCCAGGTCCACCCTGCCCAAAGGCGAGGTCACCCACCCGCCGCCCTGCGCCTGGCTCAGCTGCGACAGGTAGGCCAGCACCCGCTCGCGCAGGGTGCGCTTGGTCACCACCTCCAGCTTCTCCATCAGGTTCACGTTTTTCCGGGCAATCAGGCGCACCATGTTCCGCACCAGCAGCCCGTGAAACTCGCAGGCCCTCGTGCAGCTGTTCATCACCCGGTCAAAATCCATAAACAGCACGGTGCTGTCCTCCACCGCCTGCACCGACACCGAGAGCATGTAGCTGCCGCCACACACAAAAGACTCCCCAAACACCGCGCCGGCCTCCAGCTCGTTGATGATGGCGCGGTTGCCAAAAACGTCCTCTTTCAGCACCTGTACGCACCCGTGCAGCACCACACCAATGGCGTTGGCGGCGTCCCCCTCCATCAGCAAAAAATCCCCTCTGGCGTAGCTTGCCGGCCGGGCGCCCACACACGACAACAAAGCTGGAACGTCCGCCCGGCCCAAGCCTTTGAACAGCGGAATTTCCAGCAATGCGTCGTAATCAATTTTAGGCAGCGTCTGCCCCATATCAGGCCGCGTCTTCGGCTTGGCCGGGACGCTCCTCGTAGAACAGCGGCTGCACAACAACCGGCTGCTGCGCCGCCTGGCGTTTGTTCTTGTGAATGTTGGAAATACCCATGCCAATCAGGCCGGCCACTTCGCCCACGGCGAACAGCAAAACGCCCCAGCCGGCCAGCCTGCCGCCAGTTTCCAGCGCGGAGCCCGCAGCGGTTTGCTCCGTATCGGCAACCTGTACGCCCACCTGCGTTTCCGCAGTAGCTGTACCGGTCTCATCCGGGCCGCCCGCCGCAAGGGCTGTTCCTGCAAACGAAAACAGCATCAGCGCCATCAATGCAACCGACAAAATCCCACACTTTGCCGCCATACGCTTTTTCATCATAACCCCTCTTTTGCCGTTAAAATGCGCAGAAAAAAGCATCCACGAATTTTCTGCATTCAATCTTGTAACATCATACGCCTGTCCTCTTGGTAATACAAGTACCATAATGCATAAATCGTCGCGTGGTTTCAGCTCTTCAAATGGTTAAATTGCCAGTTTTTTCTTCACCGCTTCATCGCTATTGCTTAAAGCAAAAACCATTTATGTCATGCGCTATCTGCTTGCCCACCAGCAAAAGTTGATTTTGTCCTCAAAAAATGATACGCTATGAAAGCCTTGCCCCGCCTCCCTGCAAAGCACCCATGAACCACCACTGGATGCCGCTGGCAAGCCTCAACCCCAGTACAAACCCACTATGCGCTTGTAGCTCAGCTGGATAGAGCATTCGCCTCCTAATGGTATGTTGCAACAATCGCCTTTCGCCCCTTCTGGGGCTGCCAAAATTGAATATGCGCTTGTAACTCAGCTGGATAGAGTGCGTCCCTCCTAAGCGAACGCTGAGTGATTAGAAAATTGTATATGCGCCCGTAGCTCAGTTGGATAGAGCGCACGCCTCCTAAGCGTGAGGTCACCGGTTCAAATCCGTTCGGGCGCGCCAATGAAACCCAGTGTTTATGCGGGTTTGCGCGAAATCACCTCTCTTGATCTCACAAGATCAAGAGAGGTGATTTTCTTTGTTTTTCTTCTGGATTTTGTGCTAAGAAATTCATGCCCTATTTGTACTGCTCCGGGACTTTCTTAGCAATTTGCTAAGAAAATTTTTAAGGTCAGGCAATATTATTAGCAGGATTCTTCGTCATAGACATAAACGCAACAAACTGCTTGAACAGTTCAGGATTATTTTTCACAGCAGATAGCAGTTCTTCCTCTTCGGATTTGCGCTCATCCTTGCGGTAAAAGTCATCATTCATGGCGTTGGCAATCCGTATCCGATCTTCGTCAATGATGCGTGAGTATTGATGTGTAACCATTTTAGGGTCTTTTTGCCCATTCTCACCTTGCACCGCTTTAATATCTCCACCAGAGACTCTCAATTTGTAAGTTGTTGCGGTCGAACGGATACTATGGAATACATATTGTTTTTCGCCATGCTTAGGCTTTATACCCATTTCATTCAGCACTCGCTGAAACCGTTTATTCAAATGCTCTGTCATAACGGGCCTTCCGTTTTCCTGACAAATCATCATACCGTAATCATAATAGCTATCATCAAGTACGATTTTTAGTTCTTGCTGCATTTCTCGCAGCTTCATAATTTTACTGTACACCATTTCAGGGAGGTAAGCATTCCGGTCGCTTCCTCCATCTTCCTTGGTGTTCTTTAGTACAACCACGGATTTGCTGCGTGGATCGAAGCTGGGGAACTTAAAATACACCTTGGTTTTATTGACTTTCTCCAAAGCCTGCTTGTCTACACGGTCAATGGCTTTATGGATATAGAGGATTCTTCTTTGTGGGTCGACAATATCCTCCCATTGTAGCCCACCGACTTCACCGCCACGCATTGAGCCTGCAAAAGCAAGGTTCATAGCGCAGTGAATTAAGTATAAATCGTAAACGTCCGGGTTATCCGTATATTTCAACACGCTGTCAATCTCGTCGGGAGTTAAAGCCGGTCTTTCCTCGCCCTTGTATTTGAGCTGCCCCCGTTTTTTGTACCAATCACAATGTTAGTGCGGAACCTATCCCTGAGCGGCAACCGAAGTGGAGCGTAGCGAAACAGAGGTTGCCGCTCGGTCGTTTTCAGGCCGATATCGGCAC
>JAAYCI010000086.1 GCA_012729855.1 Oscillospiraceae bacterium | reverse complement strand
CTCGATTACTACAACAACCGCCGTATCAAAGAAAAACTGAAGGGCCTGCCGCCTGTTATTCACAGACTTCAAGCCCTTCAGGCTGCCTAACGTTTTCTCTTGTCTAACTTTTTGGGGTCACTTCATGCTGCGGCAGGCGGTTTTTTGCTGCCGGCGGCAACATTGTGCCGGGTTTTGTATTTTTGTAAAGGGTATGCTATACTGGTTCAGGTTTTAGATAACCATCTGGCGGTGCACGGCCGTATGGCGGCCGCCAATGCTTTTATTTTGAAGGAGAGAGAGTGTTTCCGTTGAAAACAACCCAAAAACCATTCACATGGCGCATTGTGGCGCTGCTGGCCGGCGTGGTTTGCCTGGTGGGGCTGGCCGGCTGCTCTACCCCAAACAGTACATCAAGTTCTGAAAACAATGCGGCAAGCACCGCGGGCAGTGCCGCCGGCGCGGCAGACAGCACAGCGAACGCCGACAACAGTACGTCAGGTTCCGAAATATCCTATGAGGAGAATGCCATTATGGTAGAGATTACAATGAAAGACGGCAGCGTGATGAAGCTGGAGCTTTACCCCGAGGCCGCGCCCATCACGGTGGAAAACTTTGTGAAGCTGACCAACGAGGGCTTTTATGACGGCCTGACCTTCCACCGCATTCTGGAAGACTTTATGATTCAGGGCGGCGACCCCGACGGCAACGGCACAGGCGGCCCCGGCTACGGCATCAAGGGCGAGTTTGAGGAGAATGGCTGGGATAACCCCATCTCCCACCAGAAGGGCGTCATCAGCATGGCGCGCTCGGGCAACCCCGACTCCGCCGGCAGCCAGTTCTTTATTGTGCACGGCGACGCCAGCTTCCTGGACGGCAAATACGCCGCCTTTGGCAAGGTGGTGGAGGGCCTGGACGTGCTGGACGCCCTGGCCGCCGTGGAAACCGAATACAACCCCGGCGAGCGTGCCTACAGCACCCCGGTAGACCCGCCCGTCATTGAGAGCATCCGCGTGGTGGAGGCATAAGCCGGCATGGGCTGGTTTAAAAAACTGTTTTCCTTTTTCTGGGACCGCAGCCTGCTGATTTTTCTCATCATCGGCGCGGTGAACACCGTGCTGTCTTACGTTACCAGCTTTTTGCTTAGCTACTACGCGGGCTGGGGGCTGTTTGCGGCCACCGCGTTCAGCTATGCGTTATACAGCGTGCCCAGCTTTTACTTCAACCGCCGGTTCAGTTTTAAAAGCCGCGCGCCGCTGGGGCAGAGCATACTGCGTTTTTCCATTATCATCGCGGTGTGCTTCTTCCTGTCCTACGGGCTGAACAACCTGGTGATGCCGGCGCTGCGCGAGGCGTGGTTTCCCGGTATCGGCAACCTGTGGTACACGCTGATACGCCTGGTGGGCATTCAGGTGGTGTTCACCCTGCTGAACTATGTGGGCCAGCGGCTGTGGGCATTCAAGCCGACACCGCCCGCCGACGGAGCGGACGCAGGCCCGCCCCCGCCCGGCGCATAGACCAACAAAAAACCACCGCAGGCGGCGTGCCTGCGGTGGTTTTGGTTTATTGTTACACAATGCTGGTGGCGGTGATCAGGTCAAAATAATCGGCGTGGGTGACAGGCAGCGCCTCTTCGGCGGCCTCCAGCACTTCGTCCACATAGCCGCTCACGGCGGTGTCCAGCAGGGTTTCGCGCTTGGCTTCGGCCTCTTCCTCGTTCAGGGGCACCCGCAGGATGATGTGGTAGCCGTAGGTGGTTTTCACCGGCTCGGACACCTCGCCCACCGCCAGGGCCTTGGCGGCCTCGTAGAACTCGGCCACCATGTCGCCCTCCGCAAAGGTGTAGCCCGCCTCGGGCTGGCCGTCGGCGTCTTCGTCATGCTCGGCACGCAGCCGGCGGAAGGTGGCCTCCAGGGCGGTTTCGTCCTCGACCTCATCGCCGCCGGAGACGTCCTCGCCGTCCTGAATGGCTTCATCGTCGGGCAGGGCATCGCTGTCGCCGGTGCCGGAGGCGTCTTCACCCTCCGGGCTTTCGGCGCTGGCCATGATCTCGGTGTAAATCTCGTCGGCTTTGGCCTTGGCGTCGGCCCAGGCGGCGTCGCTGTCCTCGTTGGCTTGGTCGGGCTTTATCAGGATGTGCTCGGCGGAGATGATCGCGTTTTCGTCCAGCAGCTCGTCGCCGTGTTCCTCGGCCATTTTGTCCTGGGTGGCGGCCTTGGCCTTGTCGGCCAGCTTCTGCATCTCTTTAACGCGCAGGTATTCAGCCTCGCTGGAGTAGAAGTTGTCGGTGAGGTATTTTTCAAACGCCTCACCCTGCTCTTCCTTCAGCGTAGCCAGCGCGGCGTTGATCTCGGCGTAATCATCGTCATCCAGCGTGATGCCGTCCTGCTCGGCAATGCTGAGCCAGGCGTACTGGGTGAGCAGAACATTTTCCGCCGCCTTGCGCAGCATGTAGCCCAGCTCGTCGTCGGGGTCTGTGGCCCAGTCCACGTTGCCATAGTAGTTTTCCAGCGCCGCCTTGTAGGTAAGGTACTGGGTGCGGTATTCGTCAAAGGAGATGGCGGTCTCGCCAATGGTGATGGGGGCGGCGGGGTTGGTTACCTGCTTGCCGCCAATGTAAAGGCCGGGGTCCTTGGCGTCGGGGTCCATGCTGGCCGTCCAGAACGCGACGCCGGTGACCAGGCCGATGACCAGCACGGCCACCAGGGCCACCGAGACAATCTTCAGGGATCTTTTCATACATGTGCCTCCAAAAAACCGGCCGGTGGCCGTGTTGCTTAAGCGCGGGCCCATGGCGGGCGGCGGCGCGTTTTTATGCAGCTGCCTGCGGCCACGCCGGCGGGTACGCACAGGGTGGCTCGCAGAAATTTATTATACATCATAAGTTGTGCCCAGCACAAGCGGCGGGCGCAAAATGCACACATTTTTCACCGGGTGCGGGCTCAGGGGAAGCAGAATTTTGTATAAATTAGTTAATTTTATACAAAATGTAAATAGCTATGGCGGGCGATATACAGTATAATAGATGAGGACAAAAAGCGGGAAAGCGGGTGATGCGGGATGCGTGAAGTGGATGTGGGCGCCATTGCCGACACGGTGGCGCGGCTGTGTGTGGAGGCCAACCGCCGGCTGCCGCCCGACGTGGCGGCGGCCATGCGGCGGGCCAGGGCGGCAGAGCCCTGGCCCCCGGCCGCCGGGGTGCTGGGCGACATGCTGCGCAATGCCGGCGCCGCCGACGAGATGGCTCTGCCCATCTGCCAGGACACCGGGATGGCCTGCGTGTATGTGGACGTGGGGCAGGAGGTGCACCTGGTGGGCGGTGCGCTGGAGGCCGCGGTGAACGACGGCGTACGCCGCGGATATACCGGCGGCTACCTGCGCAAGAGCGTGGTGGCCGACCCGCTGCGCCGCACCAATACCGGCGACAACACCCCCGCCGCGCTGACGGTGCGCCTGGTGCCGGGCGACGCGGTGGATGTTACCGTGATGCCCAAGGGCTTTGGCAGTGAAAATATGAGCCGCCTGGCCATGCTGACGCCGGCCGACGGCCAGGCGGGCGTGGAGGACTTTGTGCTGGAAACGGTGCGCCTGGCCGGCGGCAACCCCTGCCCGCCGGTGGTGGTGGGCGTGGGGGTGGGCGGCAGCTTTGATAAGGTGGCCGCGCTGGCTAAGCGTGCCCTGCTGCGCCCGCTGGACGTGCCCCACCAAGACCCCTTCTACGCCGGCATGGAGGTGGCGCTGCTGGCAAATATCAACGCGCTGGGTACCGGCCCGGCCGGTACCGGCGGGCAAACCACTGCGCTGGCGGTGCTGGTGGAGGCCGCGCCCACCCACATAGCCGGGCTGCCGGTGGCGGTGTGTATCTCCTGCCATGTTACCCGGCGGGCCGGTGCGGTACTGTAGCGGTACTGCCGCGCTTTGGGGCCGGCCCGCCAGCCCCGCACCCGTTGCATTAAAAACCTGTATGCAGCGCTTTAAACGGCCCAAATCCGGCGTCTTCCGCGCCGCTTCTTCGCTGCTTGCCCTGGAATACACAAAGCATTCCTGCGGGAACGCGCCTCGACTTGCCACAAAGCCCGCCCGGCTTTTGGTAATTTTCCAAGTTGAATGCAGGTTCTAAGGCGGCGGCGCGGGCTGAAAGTACAACAGAATCCAAATGCTGCCAAGGAGGCACCTTGATGGACTATACTTTGACCACCCCACTGGACCGCACCCTGTTGCTGCGGCTGCGCGCCGGCGACACCGCCCGCCTGAATGGCACCGTATACACCGCGCGGGACGCCGCCCACCGCCGCCTGGCCGACCTGCTGGCAGCCGGGCAGCCACTGCCCCTGCCGCTGGCGGGCGCCTGCCTCTATTACGCCGGGCCCACGCCGGCGCCGCCGGGGCGGGTGATTGGCTCGGTGGGGCCCACCACCAGCGGGCGCATGGACGGCTTCACCCCCCTGCTTTTACAGCAGGGGCTGGCCGCGATGATAGGCAAGGGGCCGCGCAGCGCCGAAGTGCTGGCCGCCATGCGGCAGGCCGGCGCTGTGTATTTTGGGTTTGTTGGCGGGGCGGGCGCGCTGGCCGCCGCCCATATAACGGCCTGCGAAACCCTGGCGTTTGAAGATTTGGGCAGCGAGGCCATACGCCGGCTGGAGGTACGAGACTTCCCGCTGACGGTACTGGCCGACGCCCACGGCGGCGACCTGTACCAAAGCGGGCCACAGGCCTGGCTGGCGGCTTTGGCAGAACAAAAAGCCTGAACGGCCAGAAGTGGACCAAACGACCTTGCTGTGATGTTTGTAGCGCCAGATGAACTGTTTTCACATACTATTTGCACCAAAGCCGGCCACTTTTGGCCGGCTTTTTCGTGGCATTTCCGGTTGCCAAAACGCACTTTTTTAGGTATAATAGCCCCGTTAAAAAGCAGGGTGAAATTACAGCCGGAGGGAAACCCATGGCCAAACCGGTGAAGACCAACGCCATGCGCCAGCTGGAGCGTATGGGCATAGAATACCGTTCGATAAGCTACGACGTGGCCGACGGCGCCATAGACGGCCTGGCGGTGGCCAAGAAGACCGGCCAGCCGCCCGAGCGGGTGTACAAAACGCTGGTGGGGCAGGGCGCTTCCGGCGGGGTGTTTGTGTTTTGCATCCCGGTGGCAGACGAGCTGGACCTGAAGCAGGCCGCCAGGGCCGCCGGCGAAAAAAGCCTGGCGCTGGTGCCGGTGGCACAGATAAACGCCCTGACCGGCTACCTGCGCGGCGGGGTGAGCCCCCTGGCCATGAAGAAAGCCTGGCCGGTGTTTTTATGGGCGCCGGCCATGGCGCACCCAACCATTGTTGTAAGCGGCGGCCGCGCCGGCCTGCAGATGGAGCTGGCCCCGCAAGACCTGGCCACCGCCGCCGGCGCACAGCTTTTTGGCCAAGAAAATACAAACTGACCGCAGAGGACATCCATGACGAATGTGGGCGTAATACTGGTCATCAGCCTGTTGCTGGTGATGGATATCATGACGGTGGTTATATCGCTGGTGCAAAAGGGCATGCGCGGTGTGACCTCGGCTTTTTTTGCGCTCAGCGTTTGTGTAATAGGCTGGCTGCTAAGCGATTTGACCTACCAGGCCGCCACCAACCCCGACGCCATCATGTTCCTGCTAAACCTGAAGTTCTCCTTTGTGGCGTTTTGCCCGGTGGCGCTTGTCGTGCTCACCCTGCGGTTTTACCGGCTGGATCGTTTTGTCACCCGCCGCCTCAAGGTGCTGCTCAGCATCGTGCCCTGCATCACCACGGTGCTGGCCCTCACCAGCCTGCTGCACCCGCTTATGCGCAGCCACCAGGTGCTTGTTGCCATCCAGCCGCTGCATATTGTGGACCAGTCTCAGGGTGTGTGGTTCTGGGTGCATGCCGCCTACTGCTATGCGCTTACCCTTTTTTCGGCCGGGGTGGTGATTGCCCAGCACAAAAAACTGCCCAGCGGCTACCGGGCGTCCTCGGTGGTGCTGCTGCTGGCCATGGGCATCAACCTGGTGGCCAATGCGCTCAGCATTATGGTATTCAGCGACTTTGGCATGGATTTTTCACTCCTGGGCATGGGCGGCATGCTGGTGTTCATCTACCTGGCGGTGGCCACCAGCAGCAAAACCGACCTTTTGGAGATTGCCCGCGACGAGATATTCAACTACCTGCAGGAGTATGTGTTCATTCTGGATTTGCAGCAGCAGGTGCTGGAGGCCAACCACACCGGCCGGCAGTGGCTGTCCCGCCTGGGCATTCAGCCCAACTTTCCCTTCCCGCTTGCCCGGGTGTTCGACGCCCTGCGCGAGCGCGGGGCCACCATCCGCGAAAACGCCGAGCAGGACGCCGGCACCGATATTTATTATTCCCACAACGACCGCGGCGTGGTGTACAACATGACCGAACGCTTTGTGGTGGACAAAAAAGGCCGCCCGATGGGCGTGTACACCACCCTGGTGGACATTACCCGCTACAAGCAGGTGATAGACCAGCTGGAGAAGGCCGTAGACATTGACCCGCTGACGGGCCTGGCCAACCGCCGCGCCTACGAGAACCTGATGCAGTTTTTTGACGACCAAAAGACAACGCCCCTGTGTATAGTACTGGGGGATGCCAACGGCCTGAAGCGGGTGAACGACACGCTGGGCCACCAGCAGGGCGATGTGCTGCTGAGGCTGCTGGCCCAACAGATGAAACACTGCTGCCCCCGGCTGGGCACGGTGGCGCGTATTGGCGGTGATGAGTTTGCCGTGCTGATGCCGGGTGGCAACGCCGAGGACGCCCGGCAGCTGGTGCAGTGCGTGGAGACGGCGCTGGCCGAGCAAAAGGACTACCCGTTCACACCGTCCATCGCGTTGGGCTGGGCCGAGCGGCGCGTTACCCATGACGGCCCCGAGGCGGTGGAAAACACCGTGTACCGCGCTGATATTGAGATGTACCGCAATAAGGAGAATGACCGGCGGCGCAGGAGGTAGGGGTGCGCGGCTATTGTGTGGGGGCGCTCGCCCCAAGCTTGGTGCAGTTGGGAGGCTCTCACCCGCGCCTCGGCGGCGTACCGCCGCACCTCGGCCTAAGTGCCGTCGCCTTTGGCGCCGGTTGGCCTCGAAACGCGCCCTGCGGGGCGCAGTCTTGCGGTTCTGGTGCGCAGCCATGTGCGGGGCAATACTCGCCCCAAGCTTGGTGTGGTTTGGTAGCTTTCACCCGCGCCTCGGCGGCGTACCGCTGCACCTCGGCCTAGGTGCCGTCGCCTTTGGCGCCGGTTG
>JAAYCI010000085.1 GCA_012729855.1 Oscillospiraceae bacterium | reverse complement strand
TGGGGTTATTATACCATAGCGTTTTCGCCACAGGCGAAAACAGTGGCGAAGCCACAGCGCGAAGCGCCTCTATGGAACAATGTTCCCAGCCGGATGCGACAGCATCCAATGCCGCGCAACGCGCGGCGGCACGGCTTAACGCCGTGCCGGGCTGGGGTTATTATACCACCTTACGTATGCAAATAAAAGTCTCAATATGATTACGTTTAAAATATGTTCACTGCCGGCCGGGTCAACCTCCTGCTTTCCCCTATAAAATGGTGATTTCAGTGGTTTACCCGCCCACATATCCGTAGGGATCCACCAGGCTGCCGCCCACGGTTACCTCCAGGTGCAGGTGGGCGCCGTAGCTGTTGCCGGTGTTGCCCACCGCGCCTATGGGCGTGCCCTGGCCCACCTGCTGGCCCGCGCTTACATACAGTGCCGAGCAATGGGCGTACAGTGTGGCCACGCCGTTCGGGTGCTGGATAACAATATAGTTGCCCCAGCTGTAGTGCCAGCCGGCGGTGCTCACCGTGCCGCCCTCGGCCGCGTAGATGGGCGTGCCCTCTGAGGCGATGATATCCAGCCCGCGGTGGCCGGACGACATGCCGCGGCTGATATAGCTGTAGCCCGGCACCGGGAACATGTAGCTGCCGCCATAACCGCCCTCGGGCAGTTCAAGGTCGCCCAGGTCGATGCTCATCACCTTGGTGCCAATCTCTATCTTCTCCACCACCGGCTCCTGCAGCACCACGGTCAGTTCATCCACCCGCACCCGGCGGTCTAGCTCGCCGTCCACATAGATGTAATCGTCCCACACCTGCTGTTCGCCGTCTTCGCCCGCCTGCACCGTTACCACCACGCCCTTGTTGCGCTCGTGGGTCTCCACCTCTTCTGTGGCGTAGGGAATCACCTCGGTGCTCATGCGGCGGTAGCTGGTTTGCACCTGCAAAAAGGGCTGCTCCCGCCGTATCAGCAGGCTTTCGCCCGCCTCGGGCTTGAAGTCGTCGGCCTCCTCGGCATACTGCGGGTTGCGGGCCAGCAGCATATCCAGCGTCAGGTTGTTGTTGCGGGCAATTTCCGAGAGGGTGGCGTTGCCGCTGGTGGTGTAGGTCAGCTCATTGGAAGCCGTTTTCGTCAGGCTTTCCACCAACGTGTCATAGTCCTGCACAGCCGAGGCAAAAAACAGGTCCTCGGTGTTGGGCTCACATTCCACTGTTTTCACAAACCCCACCTCGGCTTCAGGTTGGGTGGTGTCGCTGTAGGCGTCCAACATGCTGTCCAGGTACTGGCGCAGCTCCTCGCCACGGTCGGTCACGGCATACAGTTCTCCGTCTATATAAAGCCCGGTGGCGTGCAACAGGTCGGTGGGGTCGTCGGTGGAGTGCAGCAGGATCTCGTTTACCAGCTGTTGGGCCGTGGTGAAGCGCCCGGCCTTGGCCAGGGTATAGTCGGGGCTCAGCTGCCAGTCGGAAAGCTCCTGGTTGGGCGCCAGGCGAATGCGGTCGCGCAAAAGGGCCTTGGCGTTTTCCACCACGCTTTTGTCGGTCACATGGCCCACCACCACCCCGTTTATCTCCACCGCCAGCGCGTACTGGGTGTCCACCACATTAAAAATGGTAATGGCCAGCGTGGCCGCCGCGATAACGGGCAGCAATATGGTGATGATATGCATAAACAAGCTCATGGAATGTTTCAGCTGCACCCGCGCGAAAGAGGCTGTGGCGGCGGGCGCCGGCCGGCCGGCTTCCTCGCGGGCGGCCTGGCGCACCCGCAGGCGGCGCAGCTGCTGCATGCGCCGGTTGAAACGCACAAAGGGGGCGGCTATCTCCCGCCCGATGGTACGCACCCCGGCCAACAGCCCCATGCCGATACGGCTGAATACCCAGCCCAAAAACTGCCCCAGCACAATGGCCGCTTCCCGCACCACACGCCAGATGCGCACCGCCCAGTACTCGGCGGAGAAACCCAGCGTGTACAGCAGGTTGCCCATTGCCCGAATAAACCGGTTGCCGCTGTGGGGCACCCCCAGCCGTGCGGGCACAGCTGCGCTGCCAAAGGCAGGTTCTTCCGCCGGCTGCCCTGCTTCGGTTGCTTTTGGTTTTCCGGTGTCCCGGGGGGCGCCTATGGCTTCCCGCCCGGCTTTGGTTTGTGGCTCAGCTGCGGCTTCTGTGCCGGCCTCAGGCTCTGAAGGAAGGTCGGCTTCCGGCTCGATGGCGGCCTCGACCGTTTCCCTGCCTGCGTGGGATATGCCCACCATCCCGGCGGCATGCTGGTCCTGCAGATGCTCCTGCTCGGCCTGGCGGCGGGCGGCGGCGGCACGTACCTCGGCAGCGTAAAGGGTGCCGGTGCGCCGGATATCGGCCGCAGCGGCAGCCGGCAATATTTCCACAGCCGCAGCCGCCTCTTCCGCCGGCTTTGGCGCGGCTGCCTTTTTAACAGGTTTGGCCTTTGCTTCGGGCTTTTTAATGCCACGCTTCTCCGCTTTTTTGCCGGTGCGCCCGGCAGATGGTTTTTCAGCCGCTTCGGCTTTGGGCACGCCTGCCCCCGCCGTTTGGGGCGCTGCGCTCTCGCCCTCGGCCGGCTTTTTTGCACCGGGGCGGCGGGCGGGCGGTTTGGCATTCGCCGCGGGCTGCCGGTGGTAGGTGGTTTTGGGCGCCGACGTCCCGGCGGCCGCGTCTGTCGGGCCGGTGGCCGAGGGGGCGGGCTTATTCTGTTTTGGCGGCAACCAAACGGCCCCCTTTCATCGGCCCGCCATTGCCCGGCAGGCGCATATTGTTCTGGTTTCGCCCGGCCTCAGCCGCGGTACCATCTGCTGGCATCGTGGCCCTCCGGAAGCGTAACGTAATTCATCGGGTCCACCGGCACATCGTTCACCAGCACCTCAAAGTGCAGGTGGGAACCGCTGGAGTTGCCGGTGCTGCCCATGGCGGCAATCACGTCGCCCTGCTTCACCACGTCGCCCACGTTCACATACATGGCCGAGCAATGGGCGTAGCGGGTTTTGATGCCGTCCGGGTGTTCAATAACGATATTCAGGCCCCAGCTGTAATGGTCGCCCGCATAGATGACCACACCGGCGTTGGACGCCACGATGGGGATGCCTATCGGGCCGTTCAGGTCCAGCCCGCGGTGGCTGCCAAAGCCCCGGTAAGACCAAGTGGACGTGGGCGCCGGGAACATGTATACCTCGTTGTAGTCGCCCGTAATATTGGCGGTGGCAAAGTCGTAGGTGCCCACCTCTATAATCTCGGGGGTGGCCGGGGTCAGCACCAGGGTCATGCTGTCCACCCGCACGCTGCGCTCCAGCTCGCCGTCCACATAGTACAGGTCGTCCCATACCTCCTGCAGGCCGTCGGCGCCTTTCTGCACCGTTTGGCGGCGGCCCTTCTGGCGCTTGTCGGTCTCCTGCTCCACCGTTTTGTAGGGAATCGTCTCGGTGCTGCGCACCCGTATGCTGGTTTGCACCTGCAAAAAGGGCTCCTCCCGCTCTATCAGGAATACCGTGCCGGCCTCGGGCACAAAGTCATCGGGCATCTCGGCATAATCGGGGTTGCGGTTTTGCAGCGTTTCCAACGTAAGCGCGTGGTTATAGGCGATGGTGCTCAGGCTCTCTTCACCATTGGCGCGGTAGGTTTCCTCCGGGTCGGCCACAGCCTCCAGCCGCTGCAGCAGGGTGTCGTACGGTACCACGGTAGAGCCCAGGAACACGTCCTCGTCGCCCGGCTGGCACACCACGTCTTTTACAAAACTCACTTCGGCGTCTGTTTGAGCAAGCGCATTGGCGCTGTTCAGCTTGTTTTGCAGGTAGGCGGCCAGCTGCTCGCCCTCGGTGGTAACGGCGTATAGCTCGCCGTCTATGTACAGCCCGGTGGCCTGCACCAGGTTGAGGTCGGCCTCGGTGGAATTCAGCAAAATCTCGTTTACCAGCTGCTGCGCCGTGGTAAACTGCAGCGCCCGGCCAATGGAATAGTCGGGGTTGAACTGCCAGTCGCTCAGCTCCTGGTCGGCTGCCAGGCGGATGCGCCCGCGCAAAAGGCTTTTGGCGTTTTCCACCACGCTTTTGTCGGCCACGTGGCCCAGCACCTGGCCGTTCACCTCCACGGCCAGCGCGTACTGCATGTTCATCACGGTGTAAATGGTGATGCCCAGCGCCACAAAGGCCGCCAGGGGCAGCACATACACGGCGATATGCCCCAGCAGCGCCAGCGCGTGCCTGGCCCCGGCGCCGGCGTAGGCGTTGCCGGCAGGTGTTTGGCCCGCGGCTTTGGCGCGGCGGTGCTCCCGCTCGCGCAGACGGCGCAGCTGGCGCATGCGGCGGTTGAAGCGCGTAAAAGGCGCTATCAGCCAGCGGCCAAACCCACGCACCACCGCCACAATGCCCCGGGCAAGCTGCACAAGCAAAAAGCCCAGCAGCTGGCCAATCAAAATGCCGGCTTCCTTGATCACCCGGCATATCCGGCGTATAACATACTCGCCGGAAAAGCCCAGTGTGTACAGCAGCTGCCCCAGGCCCGCCGCCAGCCGGGAAAGGCCCGACGGCCTGGGCGGGCGGCGCACAGCCACCCCGCCGCCCGGTGTGGCCGGCGGCAGTGGCCTGGTTTGGCGCGCCTGGCTGCCGGCCGGGGCCGTTTTGGCGGCAGGCACTTGCTTCTCTATGGTATCAACGGGGCGCTCGGCGCTATCGGCGGGCCCGGCCGCGCGGCGGTGCATCACCCTGCCGCCCGATGTCGTCTTTTTCCCGCCCTGCGGCGGCTGGTGCTTTGCGTTGAACGGCACCCGGTCACTCCCTTCGCCTTCCATGGCAGGCCGCAGCCCGCCCTTGTAAGGGTGCGCCTCCCCTTGCGAGGGCACACTCCACCGCCCACCGGTTTTGTGCTGTGCCGCCGGCAGGCCATAGACCTGATTATTATACCGCCAACGCCGCATTATTTCAACTCTGCCGGCTTTTGGGGCATAGACAGGGTTATGTTACCCTATAATTGTGAATTTTCTGTTATCTTTTCCCGAAATATGGGTGTTACCCCGTTGTGACGGGCCGCCAAGCAACCCAAGCCGCACCTTGAGTGGCACTTTTTTATGTGGCTATGATGTAAAAACAGCCTTTATGTCTCCAATGGCAGCCGCCAGTGCCGGCCGGGGAATGCCCGCCGCAACTGCCGCCTGCAGCATGTCGGGCGGCGGCGGGGCGCTCACGGCCACCGGCCTGGCGTCCAGCGGCGTAAACTGCAAAAAGGCACAATGCAGTGCGTGCCTTGATAGGTGCTGCGCCTGGCCGCCATACAGCGCGTCGCCCAGCAGTGGGTGACCAATGTGCGCAAAATGTACCCGTATCTGGTGGGTGCGCCCGGTTTCGGGCCACACCGCCACCAGCGATGCCGCCCCGCCCGCCGCCAGCACCTGGTAGCGGGTGCGGCTGGGCTTGCCCGCGGGGTGTACCTGCTGCCGGATGGCGGAATCCTCGCATCCCATCAGCGGCGCGGCTATCACCGCTTCTGTCCCCACCGGCAGCAGGCCGCCAGCCAGCGCCAGGTAGCCCTTGCGCATGCTGCGGAAAAGCTGCGGCGCGGCCGCCGCGTGTTTTGCGCACAGCACCAGGCCGCTGGTGTCGCCGTCCAGCCGGCCCACCGGGCGGAAAGCCCCCGGCGCGCCCCGCCGCGCCATCAGCCCGCAGTACAGGTTGGCCAGCGTGCCGGTATGGTGCGAGGGCGAGGGGTGCATCACCTGGCCGGGGGGCTTGTTCACCACCAGCGCGTCGGCATCCTCATGCACAAGGGCCAGCGGGCCGTCCTCCGGCCGCACCGAGGCGGCCTCCGGCGGCAGGTTCAGCGCCACCACGTCGCCGGGCTGCAACTGCCGGTTGCTGCGGGCGGGCGCGCCGTTCACGGTAAGGCCGTCCGGCAGGTATTTCAAAGAACGCACCCGCGCCAGCGAGATGCCCTTGCGACGCAAAAAGACGGACAATTTCATGCCCGTCTCCTGCGCTTTTGCCGTAAAGGTAATGGTTGTCATCCCGCTTTGCCGCTACTCCCCTTTGCACACATACACATACAGCCAGCCCGCGCTGCAGGCAATGCCCGCCTCGTCGGCGGCAAACTCGTTGCTCACGCCTATGGGCTGCTCGGGCGGCAGGGTGGCGTTGTCCAGCCGGTATTTCACGCCCCGCAAATACACACCCCTGGTGGTGCCGCCGGCGGCGAACACACTTAGCCACTTGCCGTCTGTGGCAGGCACGGTGTGCTGGCCGGGGCCAAAACAGCGTATGATATTCTCTTCGTCGGCCATGGTGGCCTTTACGCCCTGCATGGCCAGCCACAGCAGGGTTTGCAGGTTGCCGTGGGCGTGGTCGGGCCTGCCGCCCATGGCGCCCAGCAGCAAAATATCATTATAGCCGCGCTCCACCGCCAGGCGGGTGGCGTAGTGGGTGTCGGTGTCGTCCTTTTCAGCGGGCAGGCAAATCAGCTCTTTGGCCGTGGTGGGCGGGGTGGAGGAATCAAAGTCGCCCACGGCCAAATCAATTTCCAGCCCCAGCGCCGCGGCGTTCTTCCAGCCGGCGTCGGCGGTGATGATGGCCGCACCCGGCGGTATCAGCCGGCGCAGCTCTCCGCTCACCGGCATCGACGCAAAAATAACCGCCGGTTTTGCCCCCTGCCGCATACGCCCGTCCCCCTCGTTAGTGGTACTGCTCCTCATACGCTTTGGCCTGTTTATAAAGCGTGGCATAGCTTTGGTAGCGGCTTTCGGCTATCTCGCCGGCCGCCACCGCTTTGCGCACCGCACAGCCGGCCTCGGCCATGTGCACACAGCTGGAAAACTTGCACTGCCCAATGCGGCTTTTAATCTCGGGGAAATCCAGCTGCAGGTTATCGGCCAAAATGGCGCCGGCCTGCTGCAAATCAAAGCTGGCAAAGCCGGGGGTGTCGGCCAGCAGGCCACCGGCCACCTCAAAAACCTCCACCTCGCGGGTGGTGTGGCGGCCACGGCCCAGCTTGCGGCTGATATCCCCCACCTCGCGCCCCAGCCCGGGGGCAATGGCGTTCAGCAGGGTGGACTTCCCCACCCCGGAGTTGCCGCAAAAAACACTCAGCTTGCCCGCCAGCATCCCGGTAATTTCCGCAATGCCAAGCCCGCTTTCGGCGTGGGCCACCACCACGGGAATACCGCTGCTGGCGTACGCCGCCTCCAGCGGGCCGCTGGCGGCAAGGTCCGGCTTGGTAATCACCAGCACCGGGGCGGCCTCCTGGTCTATCGCGTAGGCGCTCAGCTTATCCAGCACCAAAAAGCTGGGCACCGGCTGGCTGGTGCTGGCTATGATGAAAAGCTGGTCCACGTTGGCCACCGGTGGGCGCGCCAGCAGGTTTTTGCGCGGCAGTATGGCGTCTATGGTATCGGTGCCGGCCTCCTGCCCAAGGCGCACCCTGTCGCCCGCCACCGGCTTTTCGCCCCGTTTGCGGAAGATGCCCCGCGGCCGGCACTCAAGCAGGCGGCCGTCGTTGGTTTTTACAGTGTAGAAACCACCAATGCCTTTATAGATGATACCTTCCGTCTCCGCCATCATCCGGTTTGCTCACCGGTCTCGCCACCGGGCTCTGCCGGGTCTGGCGGCGGCAGCGAGGAAACCGGAATCTCGCTGGAGACGGGCGGTGGTGGCTCACTGCTGGAGGGCGGCGGCTCACTGCTGGAGGGCGGTGGCGGCGGCTCGCTGCTGGAATCGGGCTCTTTTGCCTTGGCCACCACTATTTTCACGGTGCTGCCCGGCTTTTTCATGCTGCCGCCGTCGGGGCTTTGGTCAATAACCGTGCCCGGGTCTTTGCTGCTTTCCTTATAGCTCAAATCAACAGAGAACCCTGCGCCCGTTATGGCCGCAACCGCGGCACCTTCCGAGCTGCCCACCACACCGGGCACAGACACTTTCCCGCTCTCGACTTCGGGCTCGGGGTCCGGCTCGGGCGGCGGCGGTTCTTTGGCAATGGTCAGGTGCACGTCCGAGGCCACGCTCACCACGGTGCCCCGCGCGGGCGACTGCTCCAGTATGGTGCCCGGGGCGGCATCGCTGTCCACCTCTTTCACCACGCCAATCATCAAATCCATAGATTCCAGCACGCCCTGCGCCGCTTCCAGAGAGGACAGGCCCACCACGTCGGGCACGGTGCGCTCGTAGCTGGCGCGGGTGCTGCTTACCCGTATGGTTATCACCGTGCCGCTCACGTTGGCCACGGTGATACCGGCCTCCGGCTCGGTGCCAATCACCTTGCCGGCCGGCACGTTGCTGCCATACTCCGCCTTGGCGTAGGGCATCAGGCCGGCGGCCTGTATCGCCTGTATCGCCTCGGCGCGCGTCATGCCGGCGGTCTCGGGCACCGTTATCATCTGAATGCCGCTGCTCACCGTCAGCGTCAGCTGCTGGTTGGCCTTCACCTGCTTGGGGTTGTCGTTGCTGGAGGAGGGGTTCTGCGCCATGATGATACCGGCTTCCACATCGGGGTTGTATTTTTCCTCCACCTTCACCCGCAGGTGCTTGTAGGTGTCCTGCTTGTAAACATCCAGAAAATAGCTGTACTGCTCATTTACAAAATCGGGCAGCGCAATGTCCTCGTAGGTGCCAAACAGCGGGTTGCTGGAGTTCTTCACCAGGTCGGAAGTCATCACCAGGCTAACGCCCAGCACGGCCAGGGTGATGCCCAGCGTAATGGGCACCAAAAGCCCAATGCGTTTTTTGCGGCGCAGCCGGCGCTTGCCCGGCTTTTGCGGCGGGGTTTTGGGGGCGGGTTGCTTGCCATTGCTCATAATTCTGCCCAGTCCTTTGGCGGGAAGCCCGTTGCCCATGTATTCATAATCGAACTTGATGCTGGGGTCCCGTTTGAATTCTTCGATGTCGCGCAGCATATCCAGCGCGTCTCGGTAGCGGTCGGCGGGGTTTTTGGCCATGGCCTTCATGGTGATGTCGGCCAGGCCCTGCGGTATGCTGGGGTTTACCTCGCGCAGCGGGGTGGCGGTGTCGCTTATCTGCTTGATGGCCACCGACACGGCGTTCTCGTCCTCGAACGGCAGCTTGCCGCTCAGCATCTCGTACATCATGATGCCCACCGAGTAGATGTCGGCCCGCATGTCGGTGTCGGCGCCCTGGGCCTGCTCGGGGCTTATGTAGTGCACGCTGCCAATGGCCTGCTCGCCGGCGGTGTGGATCTCGCTGCGCGCCAGGCGCGCAATGCCGAAATCCATCATCTTGATGCCGCCGTTTTCCTGGATCATGATGTTCTGGGGCTTGATGTCCCGGTGAACGATGCCCTTGGCGTGGGCGTGCTGCAGCGCCTGCAGCACCAGTGCGGTGAAGTGCACCACCTCTTTGTAGGTCAGGGGCTCGCCGCGCTGCTCGATGTATTCTTTCAGCGTGATGCCGTCTAAAAACTCCATCACGATGTACTGCAGCTTGTCGGACACGCTCACGTCGTACACCTTGACGATGTTCTGGTGGTTCAAAACGCTGATGGCGCGCGACTCGTTCTTGAAGCGGCGCACCAGCTCGGGGTTTGAGCGGTACTCGTCCTTCAGCACCTTCACCGCCACCACGCGGTTCTCCAAAAGGTCCACACCGCGGTAGACGTCGGCCATGCCGCCTTCGCCTATCAGCTGGTCTATCTGGTAGCGGCCGTCCAGCCGCTGGCCAATCAGGTTATCCACGCTGTACATCCTCCTCTCCGGGCTGCATCACCAGCACGGTGATGTTGTCGTTCCCGCCGGCTTCCAGCGCCTGGTTCACCAGCACGCGGGGCAGGTCGTAAAAATCGGTTTCGCGTAACGCGGCGGTCAGTCTTTCTTTGCTCAGCTGGCCCGTCAGGCCGTCGCTGCACAGCAGCACCACGGCCCCGGCCGAGATGGGGCGCTCGCTCTGGCTGCACTCCACCTCCGGCTCCACGCCCAGCGCCCGGGTAATCACGTTGCGCTCGGGGTGGCGGCTGGCTTCATCGCTGGTCAGGGCGCCCTGGTCCACCAGCTCCTGCACCATGGAATGGTCGCGGGTGATTTGGGTAAGGGCGCCGTCTTCGTAAAGGTAAGCGCGGGAATCGCCCACATGGGCCAGGTGCAAAACACCCTGCCACACCAGCGCGCACACCACGGTGGTGCCCATCAGGCGGTCGCCGTCGCCGCTGCGGGCGTACACCTCGGCGTTGGCCAGGCGAATGCTGTCCCGCAGCACCTGCCCGGGCAAAAGCGCATCTTCCTCCGGGGTGGGGGTGGTGTCGCTCATCTGCTGGAAGATCATCTCTTCAATACAGTCGGCGGCCACGGCGCTGGCCAGCTTGCCGTTTTGCGCGCCGCCCATGCCGTCGCACACCACGCCCCAGCCACCGCTGCCGCGCAGCGTGCCCGAGCGGAAGGTATCCTGGTTTTCTGCGCGGTTGCGTCCAATATCGGTTTTCCCGATAATCCTCATAAACTGTGCTCCAAAGTTGATGGTTTGCGTACCCGGCGGGCCTGGCCCCGGCTGTGCCGCCGTGCCAAGCCTGTATGGAAAACGGATGATCGCGGCGGCTGCCCGGCCGTTGCGCCCGTTATGTGTCCTGTGTTTTGCGCATAGCTGCCATTAAAGATACGCTGCCACAGTATCTTCTGGAATCCGGCCCGCTTCCTGAAGGCGCAGCTGCCCGCAGGCGGCGTCGATATCCGCCCCCAGCCGCCTGCGCACCGTGGCGTTCACGCCGCGCGCTTTCAGCCGCGCGGCAAAAGCGGCGGTGCGGCCGGCGTCGCTGGCCGTGGCCGGCAAGCCCAGCACGGGGTTCACCGGTATCAGGTTCACATGGCCGTCGGTGCCGCGCAACAGGTCTGCCAGCGCGTCGGCATCGGTGTCGGCGTCGTTCTGGCCGGCCACCAGCGCGTATTCGTAGCTGACACGCCGGCCGGTCTTTTCGCGGTAGGCCCGGCAGGCGGCCATCAACCGGGCCAATGGGTAGGCCTTGTTCACCGGCATCAGCCGGCTGCGGGTGGCGTCGTTTGCCGCGTGCAGCGATACCGACAGCGTCAGCCCCAGCTTGCGCTCGGCCAGCTTTTCTATCATGGGCACCAGCCCGCAGGTGGAAAGGCTGATGTTCCGCATCGACAGGTCGGCTCCCGCTTCGTCGGTGACGATGGCGATAAAATCCATCACATTGTCAAAGTTATCCAGCGGCTCGCCAATGCCCATCAACACCAGGTGGTCAATGCGCTCGCCGGCCAGCGCCTCGGCGGTGTACAGCTGGGCGGCCATCTCGCCGGCGGACAGGCTGCGCACAAAGGCCGCGTGGCCGCTGGCGCAGAAGGTGCAGCCCATGCGGCAGCCCACCTGGCTGGACACACACAGGCTGACGCCGTGGTGGTAGCGCATCACCACCGTCTCGATGGTGTGGCCGTCGTGCAGGCGCAGCAGCAGCTTTTCGGTGCCGTCGGCCGATTGCAGGCGCCGCACCACGTCCGGCTGCTCCATCCGCCAGCTTGCGGCCAGTTTCGCACGCAAGGCGGCCGGCAGGTTGTTCATGTCGTCAAAGCTTTGGGCCCGGCGGGCGTGCAGCCAGCCAAACAGCTGCTTGGCCCGGTAGGGCGGCTGGCCCAAATCAGCCAGCGCCTGTTGTAACTGCTGCAGCGGCAGCGATACTATATCCTCTTTCACAGCATTCCGCCCGCCGCGCGGCAGTGCCTGACTATTCATTTTACCACAATCTTTCCATTGTTGCCACAAAGAAACCATCGGTGGCCGTGCGGTGGGGCAATAACGTCATCATATTGTCCCGCAGCAGCGCGCCTTTTGGCGCCACGGGCGGCGGCACCAGCGCAAAGCCGGGTGTTTCGGCCAAAAAACGCCGTACCACGCCGGCATTCTCCGCCGCGCGAATGGTGCAGGTGGCATACACCAATTTCCCACCCATAGTAACATAACGCGCGGCGGTGGACAATAATTTCATTTGGATTTCGGGCAAGGTGTCAAAATTGTCACCATTTGCGGTGCGCAGGTCGGGCTTGCCGGCCAGCACCCCCAGGCTGCTGCAGGGCACGTCGCACAGCACCCGCTGGCACCCGGCCAGCGCTGCGTTATATACCGTGCCATCGTTTTGCAGCACTTGCGCCCCGGTAATGCCCAGCCGCGCAAACGCCTGCGTGATGAGCGGCAGACGGTTCTCGCGCAGGTCGCAGGCCGTCAGGCCGGCGCCGGGTGGCGTGGTGGTATTCGGCGGCTGCATCATTTCGGCCAGCGTGGCGCTCTTGCCGCCCGGCGCGGCGCACAGGTCCAGCACCTTGTCGCCCGGCTGGGGCCCCAGGCAAGCGCACGCTATCTGTGAGGCCTCCCCCTGCACATGGTACAGCCCGGCCTCAAACAGCGGCTCTTCGGCCACGCCGCCGGGCAGGCGGGCGTACAGGGTTTCGGGCAGCAGCCCGCCGCGCACGGCTGCGCCCCCGGCTTCCAGCCTGGCGGCCAATTCCGCCGGGGTGGTTTTCAGGGTGTTGGTGCGCAGGCACAGCTCCCCGGTGGAGAAGCTGGCCGCAAAGTAAGCGTCGTACGCTTCGGGCAGCGCGGCCATCACGGCCTTGGCCACTGCCTCGCCCACGCTCCAGGTTACCATCACCCGCTCGGTTTCATCTTTAAATGTATATGTCGAGAAATCCGGCCCGATGGGTTTGTTTTTGGCGGCCTCACCCGCATTGGCCTGCGGCGCCAGCTTGCGCAGCACGGCGTTCACCAGGCCTGCGGCGCTGCTTTTGCCAAAGGCACGCGCCAGCTTCACGCTCTCGTTCACGGCGGCGCTGGGCGGCACCCGCATCCACAAAAGCTGGTACAGCCCGGCTTCCAGAATGGCCCGCACCTCCACATCCAGCCTGGCTATGGGCTTGCGCAGGTGGGGCTGCAGCAGCCAATCCAGCGTGAAAAGCCGCTCGGCCGCACCCAAAAAAAGCGCCGAAGCGAAAGCCTTGTCCCGCGGGTCAAGGCTTTGCGCTGCCAGGGCGCTGTTCAGGGCCATATTGGGCCAGCCGCCCTTGTGCAGCCGCGCCAGGGCGGCCACCGCGGCGCGGCGGGCGTTGTTTGGTTTGGGGGTTGGCATGTGCTGCTCCTTCTGTGGAGGCTAACTTCTCCTGCGCCCCGCCAATGTAATGTAATACAGCAGCTGCAACAAACTGGTAAGCAGCGCGGCCACATAGGTCCAGGCGGCGGCGCTGAGCACCTTGGTAACGCCGGCGTTCTCCTCGGGCGTTACCATGTTGCTGGCGCCCAGTGTTTCAATGGCCCGGCGCGAGGCGTTGAACTCCACCGGCAGGGTAACCAGCTGGAACAGCACCGCCAGCGCAAACAGCCCGATGCCCACATACACCAGCCCCAGCCAGGAGAAAATGAACCCCACCACGATGAGCGGGATGGAAATGCTGGTGCCAAAATTGCACAGGGGCACAATGGCCTTGCGCACCCGCGCGGGGCCGTAGCCCATGGCGTGCTGCACCGCGTGGCCGCACTCGTGGGCGGCCACGCCCACCGCGCCCACGCTGGCGCTGTTGTAGGTGGCGTCGCTCAGGTTCACCACGTTCCGCTTGGGGTCGTAGTTGTCGCTCAGGTTGCCACCCACCCGCAGCACCGGCACGTTTTGCAGGCCGTTGCTGTCCAGTATGCGGCGGGCGGCCTGCGCGCCGGTGAGGCCCGATATGGTGGGCACGTGCTGGTATTTGGCAAAGGTGCTGCGCACCCGCGCGCTGGCCCATATGGATATGATGAGCCCCGGCACCATGAATAAAAAGTAATAGGGGTTAAAAAACATCCCTGAGATGTACAAGGTCAGTCCTCCGTCTCAATTATGCCACCCGGCCTCGGTGCCAGGTGGTAAAGCTATATTTTAAAAAAGTGTGCCGCTTTTTACACTGAAACCACTTCAAAACCGATACGGTTTTGAAGCCGCGCATTGAAGATGCGCGGTAATGGCCCTTTGGGCAATTGGTTCGCCATTTACAGTAAACCGCACACCATGTGGGTGTGCCGGCAGGCAAGGGGTTTGGCTATGCAAGTGTCTCTTCCCCGCGCAGCACCAGGCGCGATAACCCCCATGGCATGCCGCCTCACAGATGGCTCACATCGTCTACTCCGGCAGCAGCCCGCCCGGTTTCAGGCGGCGGCCGGCGGCCCACTCGGTGCCGGTCATCACGCGGCCGCCCTCGGGCTGCAGGTGCTCCAGCGCCAACGCGCCCTCGCCACAGGCAAGGGTGAGCGGCTCCAGCGACAATACCTCGCGCGGGGCGGCGCCCGCCAGCGGGGCCACATGGCTGCGCTGCACCCGCACCCGCTTGCCGCCGGTGGTAAACCAGGCCACCGGCCAGGGGTTGCAGCCGCGCACCAGGTTGTGCAGGGTTTTGGCCGGCGCGGCAAAATCCATTTGCGCCATGCTTTTTTTCAGCATGGGCGCCAGGGTGGCCTCACCGCTTTGGGGCACGGCCACGGCCTTGCCAGCGGCTATTTGCTGTACGGTGGCGGCCAGCAGCCGCGCGCCAATGCCCGTTACTTCCTCAAACATCTCGCCGGCGGTGGCGTGGGGGGGTATCTCCACCCGCTCGGTGGCCAGCACGGGGCCGGTGTCCATCCCCGCGTCCAGCTGCATGATGCTGACGCCGGTCTCCTGCTCGCCGTTGATGACCGCCCACTGTATGGGCGCGGCGCCGCGGTACTTGGGCAGCAGCGACACATGCAGGTTGATGCAGCCATGGGCCGGCACCTCCAGCACCGCCTTGGGCAGCAGCATGCCGTAGGCCACCACCACCACCAGCTCGGGCTTTAGCGCCGCCAGCTGGCCGGCGGCGCCGGGTGTGCGCAGCGTGGCCGGCTGGAGCACCGGAATGCCGTTTTCCAGCGCCAGCTTTTTCACCGGCGGCATCTCCAGCGTTTGGTGGCGGCCCACCGGCTTGTCCGCGCGGGTGTATACGCCCGCCACCTCGTGGCCGTCGCGCAGCAGGGCAATCAGGGCGGCCCGCGCTATCTCGGGCGTGCCCATAAATACCAGTCTCATCAGGTCTCCTCCGGGGCGGCGTCGCCCGCCGCTTTTTCTGTGCCCGCGCCGGCCTCATCCGCCTCCCCTTCTGTGTCGTCCTCGCCCATATACCGGGGGTTTTCAGGGTCGTAGAAGAACTCGGCCAGGTCGTCTATGGTGATGCCGTCCAGGTGGTTGGTCTCGTGGCACACGCAGCGGGCCATCAGGCCGTGGGCCTCGTAGGTAAACGCCTCGCCGTTGCGGTCCTGCGCCCGCACCACCGCACGGGTGGGCCGTTTAATGGCCGCGTACTTTCCCGGAAAGGACAGGCAGCCCTCGTAGCCCAGCACCTCGTCCTCGGTCTCAATCACCTCGGGGTTGATAAACTCCACAAATACCGGCTCGGGTATCGCTGCTTCCGCTTTGTCGTCGGCTGCGTTTGCGGTGTCGGCAGCGGTTTCGTTGCCGGGCGCTTCCGCGTCATCATCCTGTGCAAGCGGCGGCAGGCTGTCCTCCTCCACCACCACAAACGCCCGGCGCATAATGCCCACCTGCGGGGCAGCCAGGCCCAGGCCGCTTGCGTCCATCATCGTCTCTTTCATGTCGTCCAGCAGCTGGGCCAGGCGCGCGTCAAATTTGGTTACCGGGCGGCACTTCTTTTTCAAAATGGGTTCGCCGTCCAGCATAATGTTCCTCAAAGCCATAGCAATCTTCCTCTCGTCTGTCTGTCAACGTTTATAGTAGCACACAATTGTTAAAAGTCTGTGGTGGAAATTGTAACAGGATGTAACGGTGTTGCGCCAGAGTTTTTTTAGTTGGAGAAATGGCCAAAGCCGGGCGAATTTGCCGGCGTTTCAAGGCGCTTGCGCGCAGGAATACCGGGTATATTCCAAGCAAAAGCAACGCAGAAGCGATGGTGAATACGCCGGGTTTGGGCGTTTGGGAGGTTTGAAAACAAGCTCTAGCTTATCCAGCAAACCACGTCTTCGCTCACCTCAAAGCCCAGCTTGCGCTGCATGCCCAGCGATACCTGATTGTCCACATACACATGCCCCATGGGCACGCGGCCGGCGGCCAGCTGGCTGTTGATTTTTTCCGCCACCAGCGCCGCGCCCACATGCCGGCGGCGATATTCTGGCAGCACCTCCAGCATGCCCAGGGTGTGTTCCTCGTGCTCGCCAATAAAGCCGGCCAGCTCGCCCTGTAAAAACGCCCCCAGTATGTGCCCGCCGGCCAGCCGATGGCGCACATGGTCGGCGTGCAGATTGCCATAGCGCGCAACCACCGCGTCCAGATGGCTTACGTCCAGCACGCGGAATTCCGCGCCGATATCGGGCACCGGCAGCGGCTGGGTGGTGAAGCGGGCCAGGCTGTAGCAGGTACCTATTTCCTTCAGGCCATAGCGCTTGGCCAGCGGCGGCGCGGTGTTGGCGTGGCAGGTCATCACCACATCGGCCTCGGCAATGCCGGTGGTCAGCTCCAGCGCGGTTTTGGGGCTGTCGGCAGCCACCAGCAGCACAGGCTCGGGTATTTGCACAAGCCGCGCGGCCACCCCGTGGGGGCTGTGGGCCAGCACTTCTGCCCAGCCCCAGCGCAGGTTTTCTATCATGGTGATGTGCAGAAGGGGGTCTTGGTTTAGGTAATTCATTACGGCGGGCGGTATGGTAGCAGTGTTTAGTGTTGGTTTGTTTTGCATGTGGATGTCTTGTCCTTTCTTGCTGGGCTTGTATCAAGTGTCTTGCTAGACTCGCCCCGGGCTTGCTGTAGTTGGGGGGCTCTCACCCACGCCTCGGCGGCGTCCCGCCGCCTCTTGCGGCTCACGCTGCACAGCTGCGCTGTTTGGTTCGCCGGGCGCGGGGAAATTTGTTTGCCGCAGCATGTTGCCGTAGGCAAGATGCTGCTATGCGAGCCAAATTTTGCCCTAAAGGGCCCTACCCACGCCTCGGCGGCATCCCGCCGCCTCTTGCGGCTCACGCTGCACAGCTGCGCTGTTTGGTTCGCCGGGCGCGGGAAAATTTGTTCGCCGCAGCATGTTGCCGTAGGCAAGATTCTGCTATGCGAGCCAAATTTTGCCCTTTGGGCCCTACCCATCACTATGAAAATCCACCCAAACCGTCGCCTTGCGCGGCCAGCCGGCGTCGTGGTAGTCTTGCAGGGCCTGGCGCAGCAGGGCGCGAAAGGCTGTGTCGGCCCGGCACTTCAGCGTGAGGCGGTAGCGGTAGCTGCCGGCCAGCTGCTTCACCGGCAGGGGTGCGGGGCCCAAAACACGCAGGGGAATGTCGGGCGCCATGGCGGCGCGCCCCGCCAGCAGGCCGGCAAAGGTGCCGGCGGCGGCCAGCGCGTCGGCCTCTGTTTGGGCGGCGAAGCCCACCACGCACAGCGTGCAAAACGGCGGGTAGAGCGCCAGCTTGCGAAAGGCGATCTCCTGCTGGTAAAAAGCGTCGTAATCCTGCTGGGCGGCCAGCGTGAGCACCGGGTTGTCGGGGTCCACCGTTTGGATGATGGCCTGCCCCTGCGCGCCGGTGCGGCCCGCCCGGCCCACCACCTGTGTTACCAGTGCAAACACGTTCTCGTACGCGCGGTAGCCCTGGCTGAACAGCAGCGAATCGATGCCGATGACGCCCACCAGCCGCACGCGCTCAAAGTCCAGCCCTTTGGCCACCATTTGGGTGCCCAGCAAAATGTCATACTCGCCGGCGGCAAAGCGGGCCAGCATGCCGGCGTGGCTGCCGCGGCGGCCGGTGGTGTCCAGGTCCATGCGCAGCACCCGCGCGTTTGGCAGGCGCTGGGCCAGCTCTTCCTCCAGGCGCTGGGTGCCAAAGCCGGAATAGCGCAAATCGCCGCCGCACTCCGGGCAGGTATCGGGCGGGGGCATACTGCGGCCACAGTAATGGCACAAAAGCCGGCCCTCCAGGTGCGGCCCGCCGGCCTTGTGGTACACCATCGGCACGCTGCACTCGCCGCACTTCACGGCTTTGCCACAGCTTTTGCACACGGCCACCCGGTGGTAGCCCCGGCGGTTCAGCAGCAGTATCACCTGCCCGCCGCCGGCAATGGCGGCCTCCATGCCCTCGGCCAGCGCGCGGCTGAGGGTGCTGGCGTTGCCGGCCAGCAGCTCCTGGCGCATGTCCACCCGCTGCACGGCGGGCATGGGCACGTCGCCGTAACGCTTCTCCAGGCGGAAAAGCTCCAGCCGGCCCGCCCGGGCGGCGTGCATATGCGCCACCAGCGGCGTGGCCGACGCCAGCAGCAGCAGCGCGCCGTGGTAGGTAGCCCGGCGCCTGGCCATGTCCACCGCGTCGTAGCGGGGGGCGCTTTCGCTCTGGTAGCTGTGCTCCTGCTCTTCGTCCACAATGATGAGCCCGATATCCTCCAGCGGGGCGAACACCGCGCTGCGGGTGCCCACCACCACCCGGGCCGCCCCGGCGCGGATGCTCTTCCACTGCAGCAGGCGCTCGGTGGGCGACATGCCCGAGTGCTGCACCGCCACCTGCTCGCCAAAAGCGGCGCGCAGCCGGTGCAGCATCTGGGGCGTCAGGCCAATCTCCGGCACCAGCACCAGCGCGGTTTTGCCGGCGGCCAGCGCGTGGCGCAACAGCTCGATGAATACCGGCGTTTTGCCGCTGCCGGTAACGCCGTACAGCAGGGCCGGCTTGGGCTTTTCCTCCCGCATGCGGGCGGCCAGCGTGTCGGTCACCTCGGCCTGGGCCGGGGTAAGCGCATAGGGGGCCGTGTCGGCATCGCTGGCGGCGGTGCAGGCCGCCACCGGCAGCTGGCGGTCCCGCTCGGACGCCTGCAGCAGGCCCCGCCGGGCCAGCATGGCCGGCACGGCGCGGCTCACGCCGCACAGCTCGCATATCTCGTTCAGGCTGCGGGGGCCGGCCTTCAGGCAGTCCAGCACCTGCCGCTGCTTGGCGGTAAGCGGGCGGGGCCTGGCGGCTTTTGGGGCGGCGGCTGCGGCATCCGTCTCTACTCCGCCCGCATCCACAGCCTCTATGTCACGCATATCCAAGGCAGCGTCAACAGCACCGGTTGTTTTGGTACTGCCCTCGCCCAGCGTCTCGCCAGCCAGCTCGGCCTCCAGCGCACACACCGCCGCTTCGCACACGGTGTATACCGTCTCGGTGCTGCGCTCCAGCCGGCGTTTCAGCTTCCAGCTGCCCTGCTCCTTTGCCGGGCGGTACTGCGCGCCCAGCGGCAGGGCCGCCCGCACGGCCTCAAACCAGGTGCAGAAGGTCATCTTCTTCAGGGTGCGCACCATGGCCAGCAGCTCGGGCGTCAGGCCGGCCTGCTGCGGGGCGGCGTCCAGCAGGGGCTTTTGGCCGGGCCGCGCATCGGCCTGCGCCTCCAGCGCCATCACCACGCCCACCCGGGGCCGTGCGCGCCCCCGCCCAAAGGGGATAAGCACCAGGCTGCCCACTAAAATATGCCCTTCCATGTGGTCGGGCACTGTGTAGGTATATAGCTTGTCGTAATACAGGGTGGCGTCCGACACGGCCACCTGTGCGGCGAGCGCCATCGCGCCACCTCCTTTACGCCTGGGCTGTTTGGTTCAGTCTGCCGTGCGGCGGCTTTCCACTATATTGAACAGCCGCTCGGCGCAGGCCTTGGGGTCGTCGTTCACCAGCTGAAAATCATAGGTATCGGCCATGGCCATCTCGCCCTCGGCAATGCGCATGCGCTCCCGCATGCCGGCCTCGTCCTCGGTGGCGCGGCTGCGCAAGCGCCGTTCGTGCTCTTCCATGCTGGGCGCAATGATGAACACCGTGGTGCAGTCGGGGTACATCGCCTTCACGTTGGCCGCGCCGTTCACCTCTATCACCAGCACGCACACAATGCCTTTTTCAATACGCTTCTTTACCTCGCACTTGGGCGTGCCGTAGTAGTTGCCGGCGTAGTTGATGTACTCCACCAGCTTGCCCTCGGCCACCCATTGCTCAAACTGCGGCACAGACAGGAAATGATAATGCACGCCGTCCACCTCATAGTCGCGCGCGGGGCGGGTGGTGGCGCTCACCGCCAGCTCGATGCCGGGGTGGTTCTGTATCATATAGCTGACCACCGTGTCCTTGCCAATGCCGGAGGGGCCGCTTACCACCAGCAGGTTGCGTTCTTCATGCATCATGGGCATCCTCATCGGCCACCGCAGGCACGGGGGCGCTGTCCACCGCTTCGGCCAGGCGGCCGGCCACCGTTTCGGGCTGCACGGCGCTCAGGATGACATGGTCGGAATCGCAGATAAGCACCGCGCGGGTACGCCGGCCATAGGTGGCGTCTATCAGCGCGCCGCGGGCGCGGGCCTCCGTCATGATGCGCTTGATGGGGGCCGACTCGGGGCTGACAATGGCGATGAGCCGGCCGGCGTTCACCATGTTGCCAAAGCCAATGTTTATCAGCTTCATACTGCCACTCCTACTCCAGGTTTTGTATCTGTTCGCGTATTTTTTCTATTTCAGCCTTCATGTCCACCACCATGCGGGTGATCTCCACCTCCTGGCATTTGCTGCCTATGGTGTTGGCTTCGCGGTTGATCTCCTGTGTTAAAAAGTCCAGCTTGCGGCCCATCTGCCCGCCGGCGGCCAAAATCTGCCGGAACTGCTCCAGGTGGCTGCGCAAGCGCACGCTCTCCTCGTCCACCGCCGTTTTGTCGGCAAAGATGGCCGCTTCGGTCAGCAGGCGGGCCTCCTCCACGTTGTGGTCGGCCAGTACCTCCTGCAGGCGGGCGGCCAGCTTTTCGGTATAGCGGGCCACCCGGCCGGGGCTTTCAGCCTCCACCTGCGCCACCAGCTTTTCCACGGTGTCCAGCCGGGCCGATACATCGGCCACCAGCTTGTCGCCCTCGGCGCGGCGCATGGCATCATATATTGCCAGCGCTTCGGCCGCCACCGCCATCACGTCGGCGCGCATCTCGTCCTCGTCGTCCTCTTGCCGGCGCAGGTTGAACACCTCGTTCATGCGCGAAAAATGGCTGGCGCGCAAATCGTTTTGCAGGCCCAGCTCACGGGCGATCTCCGTCAGGGCCTTGTAATAGCCGTTCGCGGCGGCCAGGTTGGGCAAAATCTCCAGCCCGCCGCCCTCCAGCGCCTGGATGCCCAGGTGCACCTCGGCCTTGCCGCGGCCCACCACGGCGCCCACCGCTTTTTTCAGCGGGTCGTCCAAAAAGCCCAGGCTGCGGGGCAGCTTGGAGTAATATTCAAAATAGCGGGAATTCACGCTTTTCACTTCCACGGTAATCTCCCGCCCGTGTAAAATCTGCCGTGCACGGCCAAAACCAGTCATGCTTTTTACCATGTCAACGCCTCTTTTCCGCCCCCTTGCACACCTATGTGTGCAGGGAAAACACTTCTAGTTATTTTAACAGTTTCACGCCGGCAGTGCAAGGTTGTTATTCCCTGGGGGCCGAAAGGCAGTGACACGCTGTTCGCTTTTTATGAACAATTTATATCCCCCTATTTTCGCTACCCTTCGTTTTCGGGGGCTGATACACTGGCACTACATGCACATACGCAAAAAACCACGTGGAAAGGAGCCTGTGCGATGCAATGGAAATGCAGCCAATGCGGCTATATATGGACGGGTGACCAGCCGCCCGAGACCTGCCCCGAGTGTGGCGCCCCGAAAGAGGCCTTTGAAAAAGAGGGCTAACCCTGTGCCGCCGCCCGGCGGATATGTACACGACTTATTCCAGCTTTTTAGAATGGAGGGCTTACCCATGATGCCAATGTACGGACGGTATATGAGCCAGTATTTGCTGGTGCGGAAAAGCACGCTGCTGCTTTTGGGCCTGGCGGCGGCCGGCGTGGCAGGCTACTGCTACTACAAGCGCCACCGCAAGGCACTGAAAGCCGAGGCCGAGCAAATGGCCGAGGATGTGACCGAGATGGTAAACGAGAGCATCAGCAAGGCCAAGGAAGTGGCCGACAAGGCCAAGTCGTAACGCGGGCTTGGGCCCGCCGCTGCGCCCATGGCCGCAGCCAATACGCAAGCAACGCCCCGCCTGTTCCGCACAGACGGGGCGCTTCCTGTTTCGGTACCCTGCTTCCAAAAGCAAACGGCGGCTTTCAGCCACCCTATCGGGCTTGCCCGCCTGCCCATTTTCACTTGCGCCTGCACCTGCGCTTGCGCTTGCGCCCGCAGGGCAAAAATTGTATAATAAGCTGAACTGGGCGCCGGGGGTCTCTTTCGTGCGCTGCACCGGGAAGGAGAGCGCCTTTGGAACAGTTCATCACGCCACAGAACCTGATGTATGTGGCACGCATACTCGCCTTCCTCACCGCCATTCCCGTGCACGAGGCCGCCCACGCCTTTGTAAGCGACAAGCTGGGCGACCACACCGCCCGTAACGCCGGCCGCCTCACCCTGAACCCCATCAAGCACATCGACCCCTTCGGCTTTTTGTCCATGCTGCTTATTGGCGTGGGCTGGGCAAAGCCCGTGCCGGTGAATGCCAATTACTACAAAAACCGCAAGGGCGGCATGGCCCTCACCGCGGTGGCGGGGCCGTTGTCCAACCTGGCGCTGGCTCTGGTGATGGTCCTCATTTGGAAGCTGTTCTACAACATCGCCGCGCTGGCCCTGGGCGACTGGCCGCTGTGGGCGGGCGCGGTGTCTACCGTGTTGTACTACCTGGCCATGATCAACGTCACGCTGGCGCTGTTCAACCTCATTCCCATCCCCCCGCTGGACGGCAGCCGCATTTTGGGCCTGGTGCTGCCCGAAAAGCTCTATTTTGGGGTTATGAAGTACGAGCGGTACATCATGATCGTGCTGCTGGCCGTGCTGTTCCTGCTGCCCTACCTCACCGGGTTTTCGCCCATCAGCTGGCTGCTCAGCGGCGTTACCGGCGCCATCCTGGACTTTTTCGACACCATCACCAGCTTTGTGGACTGGATATTCTTACGCATCCGCCTGTAGCCTTATAAAAAGGGAGCCCTGCCCGCATGGAAAAGACCGTCCAGTTCCACCTGGAAGATTTTGACGGCCCGCTGGACCTGCTGCTGGCCCTGGTGGCCAAAAACAAGATGAGCATCTACGATATTGAGATACTCACCCTGATAGACCAGTACCTGCAGGTGGTGGGCGAGCCGGGCCCCGAGGCCATGGAGAGCACCAGCGCCTTTATTACCATGGCCGCGCGGCTGGTGCAAACCAAAAGCCAGCTGCTGCTGCCCCGCAGCGACGAAGCCGACCGCATGCGCGAGGAGCTGACCGGCCTGCTGGTGGAGTACAGCGCCTGCAAGGCGGTGGCCGCCCAATTGCGCGAGATGGCCGCCGGCATCTTTATTGTGGCGCGCCGCCCCGTAAACCTGCCTGTGGACCACACCTACAAGGGCCTGCACGCCCCGGCCGAGCTGGCCGCCGCGCTGGGCAACATGGCCGGCCGCCACCAGGAGCGCCGCACACCCCGGGCCGAGCAGTTCGACGACATCGTCACCGCGCCCATCGTGTCGGTAACCGGGCGGGTCATTTACCTCTTGCGCGGGCTGAAGCAGGGCAGCTTCCGCCGCCTGCGCGAGTGCTTCGGCTTCAGCCGCAGCCGCAGCGAGACGGTGGCCACCTTTCTGGCCCTGCTGGAGCTCATTCGCGGCGGCCGGGTACGCATTGGCGACAACGAGGAGCTGCAGATGGCCCCCCCGCCCCGCCAGAAAGCAGCGCACCGCCGCCGACAACTAAACACCAAAAGGAGCACGCCCCCTTGGAACTGAAACAACTGAAAGCCCACCTGGAGGCCGTGCTGTTCGCCCATGCCGAGCCGCTTACCCCCGCCCGCCTGGCCGATATTTTGGAGGTGGAGGAGCCCCTGCTGGAGCGCCTGCTGCTGGCCCTGCGGGACGGCTGCGAGGCCGAGGAACGCGGCATCCAGCTGATACGCCTGGAGAGCGGCTGGCAGTTCGCCACCAAGTCCTCCAGCGGCGAGGTGGTAAAAAAAGCGCTGGATACCCGCCGTAACACCCCGCTTACCCCGGCGGCACTGGAGGTGCTGGCCATCATCGCCTACAACCAGCCGGTCTCCCGCGCGTTCATTGACCAGGTGCGCGGGGTGGACTCCTCCCACACATTGGCCAACCTGGGCGAAAAGGAGCTGATTGCCGAGGCCGGCCGGCTGGACCTGCCCGGGCGGCCCATCGCCTACCGCACCACCGACGCCTTCCTGCGGGCCTTTGGCATTGCCTCACTGGCCGAGCTGCCGCCCCTGCATGGTGACGCCGCCCCCGGCGAGGCCGACCTGTTTGCCGCCCTGCCGGCCGACGGCCTTTCCCCCGAAGACCCGGGCGGGTTGGCTGCCCTGAACGCAGACGGCAGCCTGTTTGCCACACCCGACGACATCCCCGCCGACAACAGCGTGTAACTTCCCACTTTTGAGGTCTCGCCCATGGTTGGAGCGATCATTGGATGGTTTTTCCTGGGGCTGCTGTGCCTGGTTTTGCTGGTGCTCATCCTGCCGGCGGCGGTCAGCGTCTCTTTTCGGGGCGGGCAGCTCACGGTAAAGCTGCGGGTGCTGTTTGTGCGCATCACGCTGTTTCCCATGAAGCCCCGCAAGGAAAAGAAGCCCAAAAAGCCCAAGCGCGAAAAGCCCCCCAAAGCCGACAAAAAAAGCAAGAAAAAGGAGCGCACCCGGCAGGAGACCCTCGCGCTCATCAAGCGCCTGGTGAAGGCTGGCCTGGCGGCACTCAAAGTGTTCTTCAAGCACCTGCGCATCACCGGCGTGCAGCTGGTGCTGCCGGTATACGCCGGCGACGCCGCCGACACCGCCACCCGCTGCGGGCAGCTGCAGGCGGTCATCGGCGGGGCGCGCGCCGTGCTGCAGGGCCGGCTCAAGGTGCACTACAAGCGCCTGGAGCTCATCCCCGATTTTGCCGACCAGTTCAGCGACCAGATGCTGGTTGCCTGCAAGCTCAAGTTCTCGCCCGGCATTGTTTTTGTCATGGGCATCGTGTTCCTCAGGCAGTTCCTGGCGTCCAAAAAGCGCCGCTACTCCCGCAAGGTCATCCGCGCCGCCAAGCGGCGGCGCAAGGCCGCGGCCAAACGCAACGGCACCCACCGGCCGGCCAGCCAGCCGGCCAACACCATAAAAAAGTAACGCCCCACCAACCCGGCCGGCCCCGCCGGCCCATTAAAGGAGTGACCCCTATGGCCAACGGTGAACAACACCCCATTAGCGGACTGATGAGCGTAACCCTGGAAAAAATACGCCAGATGGTGGATTCCAACACCATTATCGGCAACCCCATCAACACGGCCGACGGCTCCACCATTTTGCCGGTGAGCAAGGTGAGCTTCGGCTTTACCTCTGGCGGCAGCGATTTTGTGAGCAGCAAAAGCCCCAAAGACCTGTTTGGCGGCGGCAGCGGCGCCGGGGTGTCCATCACGCCGGTGGGCTTTCTGGTGCTGCACAATGGCAACGTGCGTTTCATCCAGGTGGCCGAAAAGGACAACAGCATCGACCGTGTGCTGAACATGCTGCCCGAAATTGTGGACAAGCTGCAGGGCTTTATGGACAAAAAGAAAGCCGACAAGGCCGCCAAAGCCGCCACCCCCGAGGCCGACGACGCCATGCCCACCGAGGAAGCGCCCGGCCCCGCCAGCTTTACGGTGGACGAAACCGTTGTGACAGACAAGGATCTGTAAGTACCATATAGCACAGCGCGGCCCCATGGCTGCCATGGAAGGAACCCCATTGAGAGAGCGTATTCAAAAAGTGATGGCGGCGCGCGGCATTTGCAGCCGCCGCGCCGCCGAGGCCATGATTGCCGCCGGGCGCATCAAGGTGAACGGCCGCCCGGTGAAGCTGGGCGACAGCATGGAGGACCGCGACGAGCTGAGCATTGACGGCGAGACCATCCGCGCCGAAAAAAAACGCCAGCCCGTTTACATCATGCTGTACAAGCCCCGCGGCTACCTCACCACCTCCAAGGACGAGCGCGGCCGCCGCACGGTGATGGAACTGCTGGCCGACGTACCCCAGCGGGTGTACCCGGTGGGCAGGCTGGATAAAGACAGCGAGGGGCTGCTGCTGTTTACCAACGACGGCGCCTTTGCCAACCTCGTCACCCACCCGGGAGGCGGGGTGGCCAAGCTGTACCGCGCCACCGTGCGCCCCATGGCCACCGAGGCCCAAACCACACGCTTAGCCTCGGGCGTCACGCTGGACGACGGCAGCCGCACCATGCCGGCCTCGGTGCGGGTGGTGGCCGAATACCCCGACCGCAGCGTGCTGGAAATAACCCTGCGGGAGGGCAAAAACCGCCAGGTGCGCCGCATGTGCGAGGCCGTGGGCCTGCAGGTGGCCCGCCTGCGCCGCAGCGCCGTGGGCCCGCTGAAGCTGGGCATGCTGAAGCCCGGCCAGTGGCGGGAGCTTACCCCCGGCGAGGTAAACGCCCTGAAGGGCAGCGCCGGCAAATCCACCCGGCAAACCCCCGCCAAAAAACAGCAGCCCCGGTAAAGGGGCCGCTTCACGCAAATGCGCACCTATTTACATGGCTTTGCCCTTCGGGGCTGCCAGGGGCAAAGCGTCTGACAACCTATTTCCCCGGCAGCCCCCGTTGCCGCCAAAACACCAGCAGGATAAACACGATCTGTGCCAGCAGCAGCACCAGCTGCAAGATGGTGCCGCCGGTCATCGCCACCATGCGGCCATAAACGTTGTCGGTAAGCGCATAGCACAGGGGCGAGGCCACGCCCACCGCCACGGCCGCAACCATCTGCCACAAGCCGGTTTTGCGCCGGGGCTGTGGCGTATGAGCCGGTAAAGGCTGTTCGTTCGTGCTGTCGGCGGCTTCACCTGTTTCAGCCGGCGGCGTATCCTCGGGCAAATGCCCCCGGAAGCGCCCCATCACGGCCAGCACAATCAGGGCTATCAGCCCCACAAAGCCAATGAAGATACACAGCCCCACCAGCAGCAGGCTGTACAGCGACCATTCGCCGGTGAAGCTGGCTTTCACCCCGCTGTCGGCGGCCAGCAGGAACCAGGTTTGGTTGGGCATGTGGTGGTCTCCTTAAATGCACTGCGGTGCAGCTTTCGCACCGGTTGGCTGCTGTAAAACTTGAACCAGTATAACATACCGGGCCGGTTTTTCAAACCCGGCCCACATCATCACACCCCCTGGAGGAAACCCTATGTTAGCCATGCGCCCCATTGACGAGCCCGATGTGGTAGACCTTTTGAACGACGGCCGCTTTGACGGCGAGGTGGAGGGCTATATCATGATGGACGGCCCCGAGTATCTGGGCCACGCGCTGTTCAAGGTGGAGGACGGCGTTACCACCGTGCTGGACAGCGGCGTGGAGCAAAACGTGATGCTGGACGGCATCGTGCGCGCCTGCATCGCCTCGGGCGACAACCGCGGCGCAAAGCTGTTTGCCGTCAATCTCAGCCATCCCCCGCTGGCTGAGTGGTTCCGCGTGTTCTGCAAAGACAAAGAGCAGCCGGTGTCGGTGGATCATCTGTTCACCTTCTGCTAGCGGGGCCCGGGCACAAGCCCTGATGTAAAAGCCATGTTCTGCGCAATCCCCCCTTTTTTGAGTACGGGTATAACCCTTATTATACGGAGGTGCACTTGCTATGGAACTGCCTTACACCGAGTTTTATGCCAACCCCCGCATCATGCCCATGATTGGCGACCCCATTGGCGGCGGGCCCATTCCCGCGGCCTACAACAAGTTTTTTGAATCTGTGGGCCTGAACCGCACCCTGCTGCCGCTGAAGCTGGCCAAGGGCAGCCTGCCGGAGTTCATGAAAGTGGCCAAATTCCTGGGCATTGAGCAGTTCACCCTCACCATGCCCCACAAGGCCGACATCATCCCCCTGCTGGACGAGGTGGACGAGGCCAGCCGGCTGTTTAGTTCCGTGAATGTTGTCACCAGCATAGACGGCAAATACTACGGCCGTGGCTACGACGGTATTGGCACGGTGGGCGCGCTGAAAGCCGCCGGCGCCAAGCTTCAGGGCGCCAGCGTGATGATGACCGGCGCGGGCAGCATCAGCGGCATCATTGGCTACGAGCTGGCCAAAAACGGCGTGGCCAACCTCACCATTTTAAACCGCACGGTGGCCAACGCCCAGGCCGTGGCCGACAAGCTGAACGCCAACACCCAGATGAAATCCGTTGCCGGCGGCATGACCAATGCCGAACTGGACGCCGCCGCCGAAAAGGCCGACGTGATGCTGCAGGTCTCGGCCCAGGGCATGCGCGTGGTGGGCGATTTTGCTTACCTGGGCTTTGTGGACAAGCTGCCCAAAAGCTGCATCGTCATGGAGGGCGTGATGGCCCCCATCGACACCGGCCTTGTGAAGGCCGCCACCGCCGCCGGCTTCGAGCCCATTTTGGGCCTGGACATGACCATGCACGAGCTGGGCACCATCTTCAAAAACCTGTTCGACCTCACGCTGGAAGACCAGCATAAGCGGATGATGGTGCAGATCATCTGCGCCGGCTACGGCCAGCCGCTGCCCAAGCACTGGCAATAAGCTTGCCGTCATTTATGGTTGCCAAAGGCGGAGGGCGCCCGGCAGGGCACATCCGGGGCCTTCCCCGTAAAATGTACAGGGCACAAGAGGGTTCGTTACATTAAACGGAGGTGTATGTTATGAAACTGGACTACCGCGTGTTCGACGGCGAAACCAAGCTGATACCACTGATTGGCTACCCCCTGAAAAAGGGCGCCGGTGTTTCATCGGCTTTCAGCGAAATTTTCCGGGTGAACGGCATCAATGCCATCTCGCTGCCAATGGAGGTGGAAAAGGGCCATATTGGCGACTTCCTGGAGGCCTGCAAGGTTTTCCATGTGGACAAGTTCTCCCTCACCATGCCCCACAAGGCCGACGTGATCCCCTTCCTGGACGAAGTGGATACCCCCAGCCGGCTGTTCCACTCCGTCAACCAGGTTACCACCGTAGACGGCAAGCTGGTGGGCAAGGGCTTCGACGGCATCGGCACCATCCGCTCGCTGGAGGCGGTGGGCGCCAAGCTGAAAGGCGCCAATGTTATGATGATTGGCGCGGGCAGCATCAGCGGCGTGATTGGCTACGAGCTGGCCCAAAGCGGCGTGGAGCACCTGACCATCCTGAACCGCACGGTGGCCAACGCCCAGAACGTGGGCCAAACACTGGCCGACAACACCAACATGAAGGTGAGTTGGGGCGGCCTGACCGAAAAAGAGCTGGACGACGCCGCGGCCAAGGCCAACGTGCTGGTGCAGGTGTCGGCCCAGGGCATGGCGGGCATGCCGCAGCACCCCTACCTGGGCTTTTTGGCCAAGCTGCCCAAAGACTGCGTCGTAATGGAAGGCGTTATCGCCCCGGTGGAAACCGAGTTCGTCATCGAGGCCCGCAAGCAGGGCTTTGACCCCGCCCTGGGCCTGGACATGGCCGCCAACCAGGCCGCCGCCGTGGTGGAGTTCCTGTTCCCCGGCACCACCCTCACCCGCAACGACGCCAAGCTGGTGGTGGATATCATCTGCGACAGCACCGGCCTGCCCGTGCCCAAGCACTGGCAAACCTGAGCCACTGCACTGTAAACAAAACCCCCGGAAGCCACTTCCGGGGGTTTTTGCATGCAAACGCGACGCATTTTTGCCAGTTTTGTCAAACCAGCGCTTGTAGAAGCATATCTATATATAGTATAATAGGTGTTGATTTTGACTCCGAGAACTGGAGGATTGTAAATGGCTGCTGATAAAATGGATGCCTCTGCGCTGTTGGGCGCTTTGTTTGACGGAGGCGTGACCACACCGTTGTTCCAAGCCGACGGCGGGGCGGTGCACGCTGTCTTTGGCATGGTGAATGGCCGGGGCGTATACGCCGTGTGCCAAACCGGGCAGGCCGTGGGCCCGGTGGATATCGGTATCACCCGGCGGGTGCTGCGCATGGCCGGCGAAACCGGCTGCCCCGTGGTTACCTTTTACAACGCGCCCGGCACCAGGCTGGACACCCCCGCCAAGGTATTGTCCGGCACGCGCCGGCTGGCGGGCGCCGCGGCCACCCTGTCGGGCGTGGTGCCGCAAATCGCGGTGGTCACCGGCCCGTGCGGCGCCACCAGCGCGCTGGCTGCCGCCTCGGCCGACCTGTGCGTGATGACCCGTGACGCCGAGCTGTTTTTGAGCCCGCCCTTCCTGGCGGCCGCCGCCGGTAATGGCAAGGCGGGCGCCGGCGGCGCCGAGGGCGCGGCCCACGCGGGCGTTGCCAGCGTGGTGGCCGAAAGCGACGCGGAGGCCGTGCTGACGGTCATCAAGCTGCTGGCCCTGCTGCCGGCCAACAACCTGGCCGAAACCGCCACCTTCGAGTTTGAGACCCCGGCCACGGCTTTCAGCCTGGCCCCCTACACCGGCAGGGGCGCCATAGAGGCCCTGGCCGACGCCGACAGCGCCGTGGAGCTGTTTGCCGGCTTTGGCGGGGGGGTAACCACCGCCCTGGCCACCGTGGCCGGCAGTGTGGTGGGCATTACCGCCACCAATGGCCCGGAAACTTATCTGGGCCGCCTGTGCGCCGCCCGGGCCGCCCGCTTTGCACGCCTGTGCGACAGCTACAGCATCCCACTGGTTACCGTGATAAACACCGGCGGCTTTGTGCTGAGCAGCCAGAGCGACGAGGACGGCGCCATACGCCAGGCCGCCCGCCTGGCCGCCACCTATGCCGACGCCACCTGCGCCAAGGTGGCCGTGCTGGCCGGCCGCACCTTTGGCCCGGTGTACAGCGCATTGGCCAACGCCGACCTCACCATTGCGCTGGAGGGCAGCGTGACCGCCCCGGTGGAGCCCAGCGCCGCCGTTACCGTGCTGTACCGCGACGAGATCGCCGCGTCGGACAAACCCATTGAGGCCGAGACCGCCGCGCGCGCTGCCCAGTACGAAGCCGAGCAGGCCAGTGCCACCGCCCTGCTGAATGCAGGCCTGGCCAACTTTGCCGTAGCCCCCGCCGCCCTGCGCGGCTGCGTGGCCACCGCGCTGGATATTTTAGCCACCAAGCGCGCCCAACGCCTGCCCAAGAAGCACGGGAACATGCCATTGTAGCCATCAGGCATCGGCCTGCCCCACCCCATCATTGTGTTTTGGAGGAATCATCCATGAAAAGATACACCATCACCGTAAACGGCACCCCCTACGACGTTACCGTGCAGGAAAGCGGCGCGGGCGCACCGCCTGTGGCCGCCGCACCGGCCCCTGCTGCCGCCCCCGCGGCGCCTGCACCGGCTGCCGCCCCGGCGGCGCCCGCCGCGCCCGCCGCTGCCGCCGGCAGCATCCCGGTTACCGCCCCCATGCCCGGCAACGTGCTGGACATCAAGGTGGCCGCCGGGCAGGCCGTGAAGGATGGCGATGTCCTTGTCATCCTGGAGGCCATGAAGATGGAGAACGAGATCGTCGCCCCGCAGGACGGCACCGTGGCCAGCATCAACGTGGCCAAGGGCGACACCGTCAACGTGGGCGACGTGTTCCTGACGCTGAACTAGGGCGTGTTAGCATAAAAGCTAACGACCCGTCTTATTGGTAAATTTTACGCATTCCTGCGTTGTCCTTAATCACAACCCACAAAGGGCTGCTCAATCGTCCGCCTTGGAGTGTATAAAATTTCCTCAATAATCCGTGCATTCCATTTTATGCCAACACGCCCTGACCTGAACATCCGCTGAACCACATAGAAACATCACAGCTTTGTGGTACCTTTATAGACGAGGTGATCAATTGGCACATCCCGTAAAAATTACCGAGGTCGCCCTGCGCGACGCCCACCAGAGCCTTATTGCCACCCGCATGACCACCGAGGAAATGATTCCCATTCTGCCCGCCATGGATGAGGTGGGCTACTTCTCGCTGGAGTGCTGGGGCGGCGCCACGTTTGATTCCTGCATCCGCTTTTTGGATGAGGACCCCTGGGACCGCCTGCGCATCATCCGCAAGCTGTGCCCCAAAACCAAGCTACAGATGCTGTTCCGCGGGCAGAACATGCTGGGCTACCGCCACTATGGCGACGACGTGGTGGAATACTTTGTGCAGAAGAGCGTGGCCAACGGCATCGACATCATGCGCATTTTCGACGCGCTGAACGACCCGCGCAACCTGGAAACGGCCATCCGCGCCAGCAAAAAGGAAAACGCCCACGTGCAGGGCTGTATCTCCTATACGCTGAGCCCCGTGCACGACAACGCCTACTTTGCCGCCTACGCCAAAACCCTGGAGGACATGGGCGCCGACTCGCTGTGCATCAAGGACATGGCCGGCCTGCTGACACCCGAAAGCTGCTATGAGCTGGTGTCGGCGCTGAAAAGCTCGGTGAAGATCCCGGTGGATATCCACAGCCACTATACCTCGGGCATGGCCTCCATGGCCATCTTTGAGGGCATCCGCGCCGGGGCCGATATCATCGACACCGCCATCAGCCCGCTTTCCCTGGGCACCAGCCACATGCCCACCGAAAGCCTGGTGGCCGCACTGCGCGGCACCGAGTATGACACCGGGCTGGACCTGAACAAGCTGGATATTGTGCGCGCCCATTTTGCCAAATTGCGCGAAAAATACCTGGCCAGCGGCCAGCTGGACCCCAAAATGCTGGGCGTGGATGCCAACACCTTGCTGTACCAGGTGCCCGGCGGCATGCTGAGCAACCTGCTGAACCAGCTGAAAGAGGCCGGCAAGGGCGACCAGCTGGAGGACGTGCTGAACGAGATTCCCCGCGTGCGCAAGGACAGCGGCTACCCGCCGCTGGTTACCCCCACCAGCCAAATCGTGGGCAGCCAGGCGGTGTTCAACGTGATTACCGGCGAGCCGTACAAGATGGTGACCAAAGAGTTCCGCGCCATGGTGCACGGCGACTACGGCAAAACCCCCGCCCCCATCGACCCCGCGTTCAGCAAAAAGATTTTGGGCGACGACGCGCCTATCACCTACCGCCCGGCCGACAAGATAGCGCCCGAGCTGGACAAGCTGACAAAAGAGGCTGAAAAATGGGCCAGGCAGCCGGAGGACGTGCTGACCTACGCCATGTTCCCGCAGGTGGCGCCCAAGTTTTTTGAAAAGCGCAACGAAAAACTGCAGGGTGTGGACGGCCAGCATGTGGACTACGCCGCCAAAGCCCTGCCTGTATAAACCCAGCCCTGCCGGGGCAGCTGCGTGCTTGCCCCGGCTTTTATATATAGTCAAACCACTTGAAAACCGAAACGGTTTTCAAGACGGCAGGCAAAGCCTGCCAGCACACCCTGCGGGTGTGCGTTTGACTATAAACGGTAACCAAACCGCCCTTCGGGCGGTCCCGCGCGATTCTCTCGCGCGGCTTCAAAACCGTATCGGTTTTGAAGTGGTTTTAGTATACTATTGTAATAGGGTTTGGGCGAAACCCCGCCGGGCGCCGGGCAATACGGTCTTTGCCGCCGGGGTAAAAAAACAAAATTTGACCGCCATTCACCTACAAAAAGGGGTTAAGTTTTCTGCACGGCAGCCGATATATCAGGTGTACGGCCCAAACGGGCACTACAAAATGGATGTGAACCCGGGCGCAGGCAGGGCCCGCTTGAGACCGGGTTAGCATAAAAACCGGGGCAAGACGCCACCGGAGCAATTAATTAGGGAGGATTTACAGATGATTATCCAACACAACATTATGGCGATCAACTCGCATCGTCAGCTGGGCATCAACAACACCAACCTCAGCAAGAACCTGGAAAAACTGTCCAGCGGCTATCGCATCAACCGTGCGGCTGACGACGCTGCCGGCCTTGCGATTTCCGAAAAAATGCGTGCTCAGATCACCGGCCTGAACCGTGCTGTTATGAACGCCCAGGACGGCGCCAGCCTCATTCAAACCGCTGAGGGCGCGCTGCAGGAAGTGCACGGCATGCTGAACCGTATGGTCGAGCTGGCTACCCAGAGCGCCAACGGCACCATCCAGGCTTCCGACCGCCAGAAGATTGAAGCCGAGACCCAGGCCCTGAAGGACGAGATCGACCGCATCTCCAAGGCCACCAACTTTAACGGCATCGCCTTGCTGGACGGCAGCCTGTCCACCACCACCCCGAAGAGCATCACGACAGAAGGCGTCCGTACCGGTGAGGATGCCGCCATTGCCGGCCAATACGCTTTCTCCGCCTTTACCACTGTTAACGATGCAGTGGCCGGGGATAAGTATGAGTTCACCGTCAGCTTGCAGAACGGTGACAGCTTCACCGAGACCTTCACCATCAGCAAAGATGGCAAGACCATGGTTTCAAGCGACGGCACCGTGCACGCACTTTCCACCGCGGCCAACTCCGCCAGTGCCGCCACAGTGACGGACGTAGACTTTGGCAAGGCCATGGAGGCCCAGCTGCGCAAGACCAAGCTGCAGGACGACTTCATTATCAAAACCCACACCGGCAACACCGGCATTACCCTCACCAGCCGCGAAACCGGCACCGCCGCCCCGGCTGTCAAGGGCATTGAGTTGCGGAAAAATGGTGGAGTAGCGGAAACTCTTGCCCAGAATGCGGCCGGCACCACCGACGCCACTTCCGTAGTTGCCAAAGACGCCGAGCGCTACATTTCCATGGGCGATTTGATTCCCTTCGCAGTGACCAACAACGTTTCCAATGAAGAACTGGCCACTTTTGAAGTAAACGGCGAGAAGTTTGTTCTGGTAAATGCCAACGCGTTGGGCGACGACACCTATGCCAATGCGGTTGCCCAGTTGGAAAACGACGGCGTCAACATCATCAGCATCGCGGGCGCCAATGTGGCTGCCACCGACCTGAGCCATATTGCGGCCGACATTAACAACAAGACCGGTTTGGCTCTTAAAGCCGACGTGGCCAACACCAGAATCCTGCTGGAAGCAAAGAGCGAGGGCAACGGCCTGACCATGCAGGTGGGCGACACCGCCGCCGCTTTCAACAAGATTACCGTGAGCGTGGACGACATGAGCTCCGCCGGCCTGGGCATCAAGAACATCTCCATGGCCACCCAGGAAAGCGCTTCCCGCGCCCTGGACCGCATCAACGCCGCCATTGAGAAGGTTTCCGTGAACCGCGGCAACCTGGGCGCCCTGCAGAACCGCCTGGAGTACACCATCAACAACCTGAACGTGACCAGCGAGAACATAACCGCTGCCGAGAGCCGTATCCGCGACGTGGACATGGCGAAGGAAATGATGGCGTTCACCAAGAACAACGTGCTGAGCCAGGCCGCCCAGGCCATGCTGGCACAGGCCAACCAGCAGCCGCAGAACGTGCTGCAGCTGCTCCGCTAAGCACTACCAGCGGTTTCATGAGAACGGGCATGGCCCGAACCCTCATAAAACTTTCAGCCTTCGCCGCCGGCTCAGGGCCCACCAGGCTGGCAGCATAATGGCAGAAAAAGCCCCCGCGTACTTAGCCCCCGCGCTTTTGCGCGGGGGTTTTTTATGATGTGCGCCAGTGGCCTTGCCGGCGCCCAGGGCTGGCAAAAGCTACCATGCCATAAAACCCGCCCCTGCCTCCATGTATACTAAAACCACTTCAAAACCGAGACGGCTTTGAAGCCGCGCGAGAGAATCGCGCGGAACTGCCCGAAGGGCGGTTTGGTTGCCGTTATATAGTCAAACGCACACCCGCAGGGTGTGCTGGCAGGCTTCGCCTGCCGTCTTGAAAACCGTTTGCCCGGGTGGTTGTGAAGGTGCTTGCCATGATAGCGTCGGCGGCTGGCCCATTTGTGGTGGTTCTCATTGCTTTTGCCGCCATCGCCATGATGATCGCGTCCCCTTTCGGCCTGTTCTTTTCCAAAGAGGACACCGGGCAGGGCGTCGCGCCCATCTCCGTCGTCATCCGCGAGTTGGCCGAGGATTTTAACGCCCGCGTGAAGGAAATTCAGAATACAAACGAGTGGGACGAGTTGCAGGTTCACTATGAGGGCAAGCGCGGCAACAACTGGAAGGATATTTTGGCCGTGTTCGCTGTGAAAACCGTGCTGTTTGACGAAAACGCCGCCGATGTTGTGACCATCGACGCCGACAAGGCTGAGCGCATCCGCGCCGTGTTTTGGGACATGACCGAACTTTCCCATCGCATCGAGGAAATCGAGCATTACGATGAAGAAACCGACACCACCACCTACACTTATATCCTGCACATCACCATTCTGCCATGCAGATGACGAATTCAAAGCCGTAAATCATAACCGTTACAAAAGATTTTGCGTTTAGAATCCCCATTATGGCGTTGCGATAAATCTGCCAAAGGGAGGTTTTGGGGAAATCAAACGTCGCAAAAGCCAAATATGATTACGGGGGTTTGCGTTTGGGCAACAAACTGGTAGACGTTGAATACACGCTTTTCAACGGGCAAGTGATCCATGTTTCTGTGAGCAAGGATGTGGCGGCTTTTCTCAAGAAGGACGACAATCGTTTGAAAGCACAGGGCCGGGTAGACCGGCGCAACCTTGTTCCCGGCGGATATGTTGAGGGTGAAACGGAATTGCGCTTGGCGCCGCAGGGCGGCGGCACAGTGAGCAAGTTGCTGGAGCGGGAGCGCAACGCCGCCTTGCAAGAAGCAATTGCCACCTTGACGAAAACCCAGCAGCGCGTTATCCGGGCCTACTATTTCACCGGCTACACCATGCGGGAGATTGCAGAGCATGAGGGAACCAGCAAATCCGCAGTGAGCCACATTCTAAAACGGGCGCGAAAAAATCTCAAAAAATTGCTTGCAGATAGTCAACTTTTTTCGGATGGTCAACTTTTCGACGATTTGTGTCCTTTAATATGAGGGACGAAAAAAAGCCCCTCATGGGACATTGAAAATCGAATAGGCTTGTCTTTTACGTTGGGTTTGCTGCCCGCGCTGTGCGCGGGAAAAGCCAGCTTGCAGGTACGCCACGATCACACGGCCAAAGGGGGTGAATGGGGCTGTGTGGGAGCGATATCCACCCGCAAGCAAGAGGGAGTGGTGCCCCTTTGAAAAGCGAAACGGAACCCGATAATGATACACCTGCCTTGCCGGCCTTACAGCCTGGGGCAGCCCGCGTTTAGGGGGATGCGAGAGCATGTGGCGCCACGACCAGTTGCCAAAAGATAAGCCATGACCATCTGTTTATTCGGGAAAACGCCGGATAAACCTTTATCGGGCGTGGATTCCCGTTTGAGTAAAGGAGTGTTATGCAGGAATCCATAACGATGAAACAGCCGGTTTCCTACCGGGTTGAAGATATACAGCGGCTTTTGGGTATTGGCCGCAACAGCGCCTACAACCTCATTCGGCAAGAGGGTTTTCCCGCTATCCGCGTGGGGGCGCGCATCGTCATACCCACCGACCTGTTCCATGCCTGGGTGAGCGAGCAGGCCGGGAGGGGGGACGCCGCCAATGGCTAGAGACAGGGGCGAGGGCTTTTTGAGAAAACTGCCCAATGGCAGTTGGGAGGGCCGCGTCAACTATCGGGACGCCAGCGGCAAGCGGGTGTACCGCCAGGTCAGCGGCAAAACCCACGCGATTGCGAAGGACAAGCTGGACAAGCTGATTGACAAAATCGAGCGGGAGAAGGAACTGGCCGCCGACCCGGACTACGTCCCTCAAAACAACTATCTTTTCAGCGAATGGCTGGACGTGTGGCAGAGCGAAATACTGCCCCATGCGGTGCGCCCCTCGACGCTGGACTGTTACTACCGCAACATCGAAAAGCACATCAAGCCGGCGCTGGGCGGGCTGTACTTGCAGCAGATACGCAGCGTGGACATACAGGCCATGATTAACAAGCTGCAAAAGAAAGAGAGCTTCATGCCGTGGACGCTGAACAAGCTGAAAAACATCATCAGCAGCGCCTACACGGCGGCGATGGAGCAGACCCCGCCGCTTGTGACAACAAACCCTTGTAAAGGCGTGAAAACCCCCTCCATCAAGCAAAAGCCAATCCGGGTGTTGAGCGAAGAAGAACAGCTTCAATTTATGGAGGCCGTAAAAGGCAACCGATTTGAGACGTTGTTCGTGTTCGCGCTTGCCACAGGTATGCGCCGGGGCGAGATTATCGCCCTCACATGGGATTGCATCGATTTCAAAAAGATGCAGATAACCGTCAAGCGCAATGTGGTGCGCATCATGGATATGGACACCAAGAAAACCAGCTTGCAGGAGGGGGAGCCGAAGTCGGACGCAGGGGCGCGCAAGGTGCCTATACTGCCGAGCTTTGCCCCGGTGTTGAAAGCGCACAAACAGGAGCAGGAGGCCATGAAGCGGGAGGCCGGTTCAGCGTGGAACAATGGCAATCTTGTGTTCTGCTCCACGGTGGGTTCATGGGTGGAGCCGCGCCGCATTCAGACCGAGCTGGATAAAATCAACGAGACATACGGCCTTGACAAATTCGGAATCCATACATTCAGACATACTTATGCCACCCGGATGCTGGAAAAGGAAGTGCCGCCCAAGGTGGTGTCGGAAATCCTCGGCCATGCCGATGTGAAAACCACCCTGCAAATCTATTCCCATGTGTTCGACAGCACGGCCCATGAGCAAGCCGCCAAACTGGATGGACTGTTTACAGGCTTGACAAAGGAGCCGGAGCAAACCCCGGCCCCGGCCAATGCGCATTACCCCAACTTCAAGGGCATGAACAAGAAGGCCCAAAACGCGGCCAGCCGAGCGGCGAAGGGTACAAAGAAAAAATCCGGCAGGGCGCGGTAATTCTTATGGAGCACAGAACTACAACCGCGCCACCCGCGCCGAAAAAAGCGCAAGATGCCGCAAAGCAAAAACCGCGAAAACATTGCTGTTTCGCGGTTTTTTGGAGCTCTTATCCAGATTCGAACTGGAGACCTCATCCTTACCAAGGATGCGCTCTGCCACCTGAGCTATAAGAGCATTTGACGATATTGCGTACAAATTTGGTGGCTGGACTTCTATTTTTCACCCGCGCCACCCCCAGCCAACCTCAAAAAACGGAATTGAAGTGTGGCGCGGTTTTGGCTGGGAGTGATAGCGGTTGATGTACCGAATAAGGGCAAAAAAATTCGATACATCGGCTCTTATGGCTCTGGGAGAGCACGTCCTTACCAAGGATGCGCTCTGCCACCTGAGCTATAAGAGCATATTGGGCACTACTAAAGCCAGAGGGCAGAGGGAAGAAAGAGACTTCCCGCCTTTTCAGGCACACATCCATACAGTAATTACCAAGGATGTGCTCTGCCACCTGAGCCATAGCAGCATGTACCGGCATAAAACCGGCGTTTTGGCGACCCGGATGGGGCTCGAACCCACGACCTCCAGCGTGACAGGCTGGCGTTCTAACCAAACTGAACTACCGGGCCAAGCTTGGCGCTGCCGCACCGTTTCACACCGGGCGCCACCAGGTGGCAAACCATACGGCTACGGCAATCGACAACATTAATAATCTACCATAGCCAACCCAAAATGTCAATTGCCAAAGTGAAACTTGCCCGGTATTTTTACACGCGCGGGCCCTGCCCACCGCTGGAGCTGTTTTTACGCTTAATAACCCAGCTTGCCCACCGTGCCGCCGGTCACGTCAATGGTTACCCCGGTTACAAAATCGGCCAGGTCGGTGGCGAAGAATTCGATGGTGCCGGCGCAGTCCTCCGGGCGGCCCAGGCGGCCCAGCGAGGTGACGGCCTCAAACCTTTCCACCCCGCGCTTTTGGAAGCTTTGGTCCATGCGCCCGGTGGAGATATAGCCGGGCGCAATACAGTTCACCGTGATGTTGTACGCCCCCAGCTCGTTGGCCGCGGCCATGGTCAGGTGGCGGATACCCGCCTTGGATGTGCTATAGTGTGCGTACGTGCCACGTGCCCCCGCCTCTATGCCCATATGGGACGCCACGGTGATGATGCGCCCCCAGCGCTTTTGCTTCATCATGGGCGCCACAGCGGCTATGGTATGGGCCGTGCCGTACAGGTTGCGCCGCACCACCAGGTCGAACTGCTCAAAGTCCATCAGCGCCGGGGAATTCTCGGTGGGCGCACCGCTGCCGCCGCCGGCGTTGCACACCACAATGTCTATGCTGCCCAGCGCGTCGGCAATGGCTTTCACAGCGGTAAACAGCTGGTCCTTGTTCGACACATCCGCCTCTGCCCCGGCCGATTTCACGCCCAGCGCGCGTATCTCGTCCATGGTGGTGTCGGCCGTCATCACGGCGGCTTCGGCCTCATAGTCGGCATAAGAGCGCAGGTTGACGTCGATGATGCCCACATCCGCGCCCAGCTGGGCCAGCCGCAGTGCGTACACACGCCCCAGCCCACGCGCGGCGCCTGTAACCAGTGCCACCTTGCCTGTCAGTTTACCCATCTTGATGCACCTCCCCTGCTTGATAAATCCCCGCACAGGTTGTGTACGGGGATTCACAATAAAACGCGTTGCGTATATTAACAAGAAATGCCAATCAGAACACTGATAATTTACCATAAGATTAAAGTAAAGTCAACGGATTTGCATCGTCACTTTAGGCCGCCGGATGCATTTGCGAAAATAGAAAAATGGGGCGTGACATAATGTTATCGTAAACGGCTGATGCGTGCGCCAAGGAGCGCTATCGCGCAAGGACTATTTTTTGTCTTTTCGATAGCGAAATCACGGATTCATTACTGATTTACAGGCTTTTTATAAACATTCTATAGTGTGTGGAATAGACAAAAACCCGAGCTAATTACGATGAGACGTAATTAGCTCGGGTTTTTTGGCAGGGGCAGAAGGATTCGAACCCTCGGCACGCGGTTTTGGAGACCGCTGCTCTACCAACTGAGCTATGCCCCTAGGCTGTGGCATTGCGGCTATGCAGCGCAGCAACGCCTTACAATAATACCCGATAGCCGGGGGATTTGTCAACACTTTGTGCCGGCCGCTATTTTATGTGCTGCAAACGGGTGAACGGCGTACCTGCCCCTTGTTCCATCTGGAACAGATCCCGCGAGGCGCTTAGTATTTCACTCTCCGGGATCTTGGTGAAAATCGAGGCCAGCTCGGCGTCCAGCTGGGTGCCGGCCGACTGCTGGATGATGCGCATTGCCTCGATATAGCTTTTGCGCGGGCGGTACACACGGTCGGAGTAAAGCGCCGAGAAGGTGTCGGCAATAGCGATGATCTTGGACTCCAGCGGGATCTGATCCTCCGGCAGGCGGTAGTAGCCCCGCTGGTCAATGCGCTCGTGGTGGCACAGGATGATGTCCCCCAGCTCGCTGAAGCTGGTTTGGGCCAAAATGTCCTTGCCCACCCGTGGGTGGGTGCGGATGACCGCCATCTCATCCTCGGTAAGCGGGCCGGGCTTGTTCAGGACGATGTCCGATATGCCCAGCTTGCCAATGTCGTGCAGGATGGCGGCGTCGGCCAGGTGCTCGGGGTTTATCTGCTGGCGCATTTCGTCCGGCAGGTACTTGTAAAACAGGTTCACCAGGTTCATCACATGCACCGAGTGGCCGCGGGTGTATTTGTCTTTGGCTTCCATGGCGTTTACCAGCGTGCGGATGATTTCGTCCGTCTGGTGGGAGATAGCCTTGGACATGCGCCCCTGCACCGAGATGACCACAAACACGAATACCGCGCCAAAAAAGAAAATGAGGGAAATCAGCAAATCGCTGACAGCATATGCCTTGCCCACCAGGAAAACGCTGCCCAGCGCCACATTACCCAGCAGGAAGAACACCATCAGCAGCATGCACAAAACATAGGTCCAGTTGGAGAAGGTCTTGTCGGCATAGGCCTCGGAGCGCAGGTGGATAAGCGCGCGGTAGTAGCGAATGATGCTGGCCAGCAGGATGGCGGCCCCGGCAAACACCAGTATGATGCATAAAATCAGCATAGAAAAGCCTCTCTGCAATAAAAAATCCATGTGGATGCAATATAAAGCGGTCAAAAATGCCGACCGCTGCAGGGCCATAAAAAGACCCCTATCATTGTATCATATCCACATAACTGCAACAAGGGGAATGCACAGCATTCCCCCGTTTTTGCGGGGCCGCGGCGGCAGCCTCAGGGCGTCTTTGGCCCGGCCCGGCGGGCCGCCCGCACCTGAATAAGCTGCGCCGCGATGCTGATGGCGATCTCGGCCGGAGACTTGGCCCCGATGGACAGGCCGATGGGGGTATATACCGCGTCGATGGCCGCTTGGCTGACGCCCGCCTCCAGCAGGCGCTTGCTGACAGAGGCGATTTTACTGCGGCTGCCAATAACACCCACATAGGCGTGCGGCTGGCGCAGGGCCTGCCGCTGCACCGAGTAATCGCCGGCGTGGCCGCGCGTCATGATGATGACATAGTCGTTGGGGGTCAGCGTGATGTTTCGGTCGATGTCCTCGAAGTCGCCCAGTATACGCGCCTGCGCGGCGGGGAACAGCGCCTCGGTCACAAAGTCGGGGCGGTCGTCGAACACCACGCAGTTGAAGCCCAGGTGGGCCAGCAGGGGCAGCAGCTCCTGCGAGATATGCCCCCCGCCAAACAGCACGGCCCGGCCGGCCTGCACCAGCGGCTCGGCGTACAGCAGGTGGGCGCCCAGCGGCAGGCGCACGGGCGCCGGCAGCAGCAGCCCGGCCAGTTGGTTTTCCGGCAGGGGCGGCAAATCGGTCTTGCCATCGGCGTCCAGCGCGGCCAAGCGCGCGCCGGCGGTGTGCAGTGCCATGGTCCAGCCGCCGTCGTCGGTGATGTCGGTGACCAGCCAGGCGTCTTCGTCGCGGCCAAAGCAGGCAATGGCCTGTGCGGCGAACGCCGCCGCGGCTGGCCCGGCCGGAATGTACTGGAAGTAGACCTTGACGTCCCCGCCGCAAATCATGCCCAGGTCCTCCACCTCATTGCGGCGCAGCGTGAACGCCTTGGTGTAGGAGCGGCGCTCGGCCAGTGCCTCTTTGGCCAGGGCCTCGGCTTTATACTCCACCGCGCCACCGCCAATGGTGCCGCTTAGCCGGCCGGCCCCAGCCACCAGCATGCGCGCGCCGCTGCCCCGCGGGGTGGAGCCGGACGACGCCACGATGCTGACCAGCACGGCGTCCTGGCCGCGCTCAAGCAGCCCGCCCAGGGTCTTGAACAGTTGATCCATAACTGTGCCTCTTTTCATCACCGGCGCGCCCTGTCTTGCGCCCGCACCAATGGAATGGTATCATGAAATCGTTCGCATAACTGTTTCCATTATAAGCCAAAGGCCGCCGGGGCGTCAACGCCGGCGGCAGTACCAAAGGGGGCCCGCCGTGATCTTCACCTGGAACGCCGACACCGTGCGCTGGTACCACGCCGCCGCCGCATACACCGGCTACTACCAAAAGCTGGCCGCGCGCCTGGCGCCCCTGCTGCGCCGGCAGGAACGCTTTTGCGACATGGGCTGCGGCCTGGGCCTGATAGACCTGGAGCTGGCCGCGCTGGTAGACGACATCACCTGCGTGGACATTAGCGAAACGGCCATTGCCGCGCTGCAAGACGCCGCCAGGGCGCGCAGCATTGGTAACATTCGCGCCATACAGGGCGACGCCGAGACCCTGCCCGGCCGGTGGGACACCATCTACCTCAGCTTTTTTTCCAGCAGCCACCTGGAGCGCTTTGCTACCCGCGCCGGCCGCCTGCTGGTGGTGGTGGGCGGCACGTCGCAGCAGGGCTTCTTCCCCGAAAAGTACCGCACCAAAGAGCGCAACACCATCGAGCGGGAAAAAGCCTACCTGGCCGAAAACGGCTGGCCCTATACCCTGACCCAGGCCCCCATGGAGTTTGGCCAGCCCTTTGAAAACCGCGACGACGCCCGCGCCTTTGTGCGCACCTACGCGCCCGGCATCCCCGATGATGAGCTGGAGGCTTTTCTGGCCCAGCGGCTGGAGGCCACCCAAAGCCCCCGCTGGCCGCTTTTTTTCTCCCGTGTGAGGGAGGTGGGCATATTTGAGGTGGGGCCGTTTTAAATGCACGCATTTCGGCAAACACAAACAGGGCCCTGCAGGCTGTAAGCGCCGCAGGGTCCTGTTCTATGGTCATCCACCTGTTTGCTGTGTCAGTCGTCCCACGCATAAAAGGTCTTGGTCAGCGTGGTGTAGCTGCCGGCCGAACGGTTCTTGATGCCGCTGACCTTCACGGTGTATTGCTGGCCGTAAACAAGGCCCGGCACGTAAATCTCCATGTCATCACTGTCCCATTCGCGGATGCTGGCGGGGTAGTTGTTGCCGGCGCTGTCGGTCACCGTCACGGTGGGGTTCTGGTACTGCACCCAGCCCAGGAAGTCGATGTTCAACTCGCCGTCGTCCCGGTCATATTCAATGCTTTCCACCACAATTGCGGAGGCTTTTGGGGTGCTGAATTTGCCGCTCACGCTGCCATAGCCGGCGTCGGCTTTGCCGTAGCGCGCCTTTATGCCGCTGATGGTATAGGTATAGCTTTTCCCCGCCGCAATGCCCGACACTTTGAAGTCAAGCTCGTCACTGTCACGGTCGGTCACCCGGGCGGCGTAGGTTTTGCCGGCGCCGTCCTTCACCGTCACCTTGGGGTTTTCCCAGGACACCTTGCCCACAAAATCCACTTCCACCTTGCCGTTGCCATCGTATTCCACCTTTTCTATCTGGGGGCTGGTGGTGTTTGTGGTGGCCGCGGCCGCCGACAGTGCCGCCTTTGTGCCGCCTTTGTGCTGTTTGTGCTGGAACTGCGCAACCTGCACCGCCTGGAAACCAGCAAAGGCGCGCAGCTGCAGCCGGCCGCCGGGTAACCACCCACGGCATCCCGCCTGCCCTGTTTTGCCACAGGCCGTCTCTATGGAATGCAGGAAGCATTCCGTGGAGACGGCTTTTCTTTGTAAGCCGCTTTTTCGGGCGGTTCCCATGCCATATTGCCTTGACAGATGCCCTTGCAGAGGCTAGAATTTACTTTAGTTGAGTAAAAATACTCTGCGGGTTTGCGACAGAAAAAAACAAGTGGAAAAAAGGAGCGGGAATATGCTGAAATCGAAGTTTTGTGAACGTGTAGGCACCAAGTATCCCATCATCCAGGCGGGCATGGGGCCCTTCCCCACCACCGAGCTGGCCATCGCCTCGGCCAACGCCGGCGTGCTGGGCATTATGAGCTCCAGCGCCATTGCCAGCCAGGACACCATGCCCCATATCTATGACGTATTCTGCAAGGCCGCCGGCGCCAAGCGCGAGGAAGGCCCCGCGGCGGTCATTGAGAAAATGTTCATCAAAGCTTTTGAGCAGACCAAGGACGCCCAGGGCATCTTTGGCGTAAACGTGATGGTTTCGGCCGAAATGCTGCCGTGGGCCAAAATTGTTATTGAAACCCTGATTCGCCTGCGCAACGCAAACCCCGAGATGAAAAAGCGCTTTAAGGTACTGTATACCTCCGCCGGCGACCCGCTGCCCTGGGGCGAGACCGTGAAAGCCAACGACCTCACCTGGGCACACATCGTGCCGTCTGTAAAGGGCGCGCTGCGCTGCAAAAAAGCGGGCGTCGATATCATCGTGGCCTCCGGGCACGAAAGTGGCTTCCACACCTCGTGGGAACCCGTGCACTCTATGATATTGCTGCCGGCCGTTGTGGAAGCCATCAACGATGACAAAACCGTGGTGTGCGGCGCGGGCGGCTTTTGCGACGGCAAGACCCTGGCCGCCGCCCTGCTGATGGGCGCCGACGGCGTACAGATGGGCACCCGTTTCCTGGCCACCCAGGAGAGCGACTTCGCCCCGCTGTGGAAGCAGAGCGTGGTGGACGCCGGCGACCGCGCCACCATTGTGGCCCGCGGCTTTGTGGGCCCCGCCCGCTGGCTGAAGAGCGCCCGCAGCGACCTGCATGCCCAGAACACCCTGAAATACTCCCCCGGCCTGTACATTGGCGTGCCCGACGACGACACGCCGCAGGAGACCATTGACAAGCTGACCGATTACGAGAACGACTCCATCAACGCGGCGATGGCCGGTGACAAAGAGAACGCCATGATGGCCGCCGGCGAATGCGCCCAGCGCATCAATGACATGCCCATGGTAAACGACGTTGTGCAGCAGATGGTGGGCGACGCCGAGAAGATTCTGAAGGGCGCCTCCGCACTGGTGGGCTGAACCCACTCAGGCCTGTTTGGAATGCATTGAGATACACGGGGAGGGGCGGCCGCGAATGGCTGCCCCTCCTCCTGTTGTATTGCAAAATCCGGAACATCCCCGCCATTATTTGTGATACAATATAATAGGAGAGTATGATCATAATCACAACGCTACGATGGGAGAAACCCTATGAAACTGGGCATCATCCGCTGCATGCAAACCGAAGATTTCTGCCCCGGCACCACAGACTTTACCGTGGTGCGTGAGAAGCGGGGCGCGTTTGAAGGCATTGATGAAGACATCCACCTTGTGGGTTTTATCTCCTGCGGCGGCTGCCCCGGCAAAAAAACGGTGCTGCGCGCGCGTGAGCTGGTAAAGCGCGGCGCCGACACCATTGCTTTTGCCTCCTGCATACAAAAGGGCACACCCATGGGCTACCCCTGCCCTTTTGCCCAAAAAATGCGGGAGATTGTGCAGGCCGAGGTGGGCAACGCCGTGCAAATTATTGACTACACTCACTGAGTTTCCCTTTATGAACCTGATAATAACCAAGCGCCACCTGTCTATTCAGGTGGCGCATTGTATTTTTAGTTATGACTCAAAGCTTTTTTGCTTTCGGTGTCGGGCACATCCCTCAGTCTTCGGGCGGCATAGTTGCCTCAGGGCTTTCCAGGTAGGCTTCCTCCAGTTCCTGCTGCAGGGCTACCAGGCGGCCCATGCCCTCCTGGTTGGCCATAATATACTGCCCCACCGCCCGGTACAGGCGCTCGTAGGCTGTCTTGTAATCCATGTGTCATCCCCCTAAACTTTTTTAAGAGATAATAGCATGATTATAGCATACATACAATTATTAAACTACAATTTATAGAAATATATTTCTATATCGGCACAGCTGTATTTTGTAGAATGAATGCTATCAATATAATGGGAGATGTTGCCATATGGCCCGAGGGGTGCAAACAAGTTTACAATCGGCCGTGAAACGCAGGATAAAGCAGCTATGCCGGCAGCGAGGATGGACCTACTACCGTTTGGCCATGGAGGCCGACCTCTCGCCCCGTACCCTCAATTACATAGCAGAGGGTAAGAACCAGAATATCAACCTGAACACTGTTAAGAAAATTGCCAATGCTTTTGGCCTCAGCATCACCGAGTTTTTCGACACCGCCTATTTTAGGCATCTGCCCATGGAGTAGGCAGCTGGCGGCAAAGCAGGTTGCTTGTGCTTTGTTTGACACCATTCTACAATTGTGCTGCATTAAAAAGTAATCGAATCGTGTCAAACTCTTATTTGTTCTACAATTGCTCGTAAAACAAATTTCTCCGGCTTGTAGTAGTAGTCTGATTAAAAACACACAAGTTGGAGGATATCTGTAATGGCAACAGAAAAAGGGGCTACCACTGTTAATTATTCTATGCGCATCAACGCACAACTGCTGAAGAAGTTTCGGTTTGTGGCCGAGAACAATATGCGCACCGCCAACAAAGAGATAGAACTGCTGATGCGCCAGCATGTACAGCAGTATGAGCAGGCGCATGGCGAGATAAGCGCAGACCAGCTGGTGGACAAGTAAAGGCCGGCACTGCACCCACGCTACCCGCAGCAACCATCACCCGGGGCCGCCATCTGGCTTCCCCGGGCTTTTGCTGCCGCCTTGCGCGGCAAAAGCCCTTTGGGGCATTTCAAAATTTGGCACATTGCCGGGCGCGCCGTATTATTGTCTAAAAAAGGCTGCCCACAGCATCGGTTTTCAGGCACTTTAATAAATATTCACAACATACTTGCATTTATTGAATTTTTATGCATATAATAAGGCTGGATAACATTCATGCCACTGGAGGAGCCACCATGCAGGAACAAACCTATACCGTATATATAGACGGCGCCGTGGGCACCACCGGCTTACAAATTGGCCAGCGGCTGGCCGCGCAGCCCGGCATTGAGGTGCTGCAGCTGGACGAGGCCAACCGCAAGGAACTGCCCGCCCGGCTAAAGGCCGTGGCCAAGGCCGACGTGAGCATTCTGTGCCTGCCGGACGACGCGGCGCGGGAGCTTGCCGCCGCTGCCCCGGCGGATGCGAAAATTATAGACGCCAGCACCGCCCACCGCACCCTGCCCAGCTGGGCCTATGGCTTTGCCGAGCTGAAGGGCCGACGAAGCAAGATTGCCGGCTCCAGCCGTGTGGCCGTGCCCGGCTGCTACGCCACCGGCTTTTTGGCCCTGGCCGCGCCGCTGGTGGAAGCCGGCGCGCTGCCCGCCTCGGCCACCCTCTTTTGCCACGCGGTAAGCGGGTACTCGGGCGGCGGCAAGCAGATGATTGCCGGCTACGAGCACCTGGAGCGCCCGCTGGAGTATGACGCCCCCCGGCAGTACGCGCTGACGCTGGGCCACAAGCACCTGCCCGAGATGCAGGCCATTGCCGGCCTGGCCGCGCCGCCCGTCTTCTGCCCCATTGTGGCCGATTACTACAGCGGGATGCTGGTGTCGCTGCCGCTGGACATAGCCCAACTGAACGCCGGCTGGCAAAGCGGTGCCAAACTGGCCGAATACTTTGCCGACTACTACGCCGGCGAAAAGCTGATAACGGTGCACCCCGCGGGCGCCGCCCCCGAGGACGGCATGCTGGCCGCCAATACGCTAAGCGGCCGCGACACGCTGGAGATCTTCACGCTGGGCAACGACAGGCAGCTGCTGCTGGCCGCCCGGCTGGACAACCTGGGCAAGGGCGCCGCCGGCGCCGCCGTGCAGTGCATGAACCTGGTGCTTGGGCGCGAGGAGGTTGCGGGTCTCAAGCTCTAAGCCAAACTAAAAACTACATATAATAATTCAACTGGTGTAATATTATTATCATTAAGAAAGTTGGATGCGTGATGACAACCAAATCCCTGCCCGGGGGCGTATGCGCGCCCCAGGGCTTTAAGGCAGCCGGGTTGCACGTGGGCTTCCGGCAAAACACCGAGAAGCCCGACCTGGCCTTGATATTGAGCGACGTAAACTGCGCCGCCGCCGCCGTATACACCCTGAACAAAGTGCAGGGCGCGCCCCTTGGCGTTACCCGGCAAAACATTGCCGACGGCCACGCCCGGGGCATTTTGTGCAACAGCAGCAACGCCAACACCTGCGCCCCCGGCGGCGTGCAGCTGGCCCAAAACTGCTGCAAACTGCTGGCCGATGCCACCGCCCTGGCCCCCGAAGATTTCGTCGTGGCTTCCACCGGCGTCATCGGGCAGGTGCTGCCCATCGAGCCGTTTGAGCGGGGCATTCCCCCGCTGGTAAGCGCGCTGAGCGCGGACGGCTGCAGGGACGCCGCCGCCGCCATCATGACCACCGACACCGTGATGAAGGAGATTGCGCTGGAGTTCACGCTGGGGGGCGTGCCCTGCCGCATGGGCGCCATTGGCAAGGGCAGCGGCATGATCAACCCCAACATGGCCACCATGCTCATCTTCATCACCACCGACGTGGCCATTGCGCCGGCCCTGCTGCAAAAGGCGCTTGGCGACGAGGTGCAGCTCAGCTTCAACCAGATCACCGTGGACGGCGATACCTCCACCAACGACATGGTGGCCGTGCTGGCCAGCGGCCTTTCCGGCAACGCCGAGATCACCGCGCCGGGCGCCGACTATGACGCCTTCTGCGCCGTTTTAAGCGAGGTGTGCGTGTGGATGAGCCGGGCCATCGCGGCCGACGGCGAGGGCGCCACCAAGCTGCTGGAATGCGTGGTGACCGGCGCGCCCAGCGACACGCTGGCCCGCCTGATTGCCAAAACGGTGGTGGGCAGCGACCTCTTCAAAGCCGCCATGTTCGGCGCCGACGCCAACTGGGGCCGTGCGCTCTGCGCCATCGGCTACACCCCGGGCGATTTCCCGGTGGATCATATCTCGGTAACGCTGAAAAGCGCCGCGGGCCAGGTGCAGGTGTGTAAGGAATCGGTGCATCACCCCTACAGCGAGGACGATGCCGCGCGCATTCTGGCCGAAAAGGAGATTGGCGTGCTGATAGACATGGGCGAGGGCGCCGGCCAGGGCACCGCTTGGGGCTGCGACCTGACCTACGACTACGTGAAAATAAACGGTGACTACCGAAGCTGACCCCAACGACTGTATAAATATTGATTTTGGACAACGATGATGGGAGTTGGAAAGCATGGAACAGCCCAGAATAAGCGTGATGGCCGAAGTGATGCAAGAGGCCTACCCGTACATTCGGAAGTACCAGGGCAAGACCCTGGTGGTGAAATACGGCGGCAGCGCCATGACCAGTGCCTCGCTGAAAGCCGCGGTGATGAGTGACCTGACCCTGCTGAACCAGATAGGCGTGCGGGTGGTGCTGGTGCACGGCGGCGGGCCGGAGATTTCCGGCCAGCTAAAGCGCATTGGCAAGGAGAGCCAGTTTATAAATGGTCTGCGCGTAACCGACGCCGAGACGATGGAAGTGGTGCAGCAGATGCTGGCCGGCAAGGTGAACAAGGACCTTGTGGCCCTGCTGAACGGCCACGGCATTGGCCTGTGCGGCATGGACGGCGGCATGCTGCAGTGCAAAAAAATGGCCACCGAACCCGACCTGGGCTACGTGGGCGATATCGTGGGTGTGCGCACCCAGCTGCTGGAGTTCGCGCTCGGTTCCGGCTACATCCCCGTCATTGCCACCATTGGCATTGGCGACGACGGCACCGCCTACAACATCAACGCCGACACCGCCGCGTGTAAAATCGCCGTGGCGCTGGGGGCCACCAAGCTCATCAACATGACCGACGTGGCCGGCCTGCTGCGCGACAAAGACGACGACGCCAGCCTGATTACCGAGGCGGAGCTGGGCGAGATACCCGGCCTTGTGGCCTCGGGCATCATCAGCGGGGGGATGATTCCCAAAATACAGGGCTGCGTGGAGAGCCTGGAGGCCGGCGTGACCGAGGCCGCCATCATCGACGGACGGGTGCCGCACTCCATCCTGCTGGAGATCTTCTCCACCCGCGGCAGCGGCACATTGATATACAAAAATGAAACAGCCGGAGGTGCCATAGCATGAACAGCCAACAGATAAAAGCCCTGGACGCCGCCTACGTACTGCCCACCTACGCCCGGTTCGACCTGTGCCTTATAGAAGGCAGCGGCTGCCGCGGCAAGGACCCCGAGGGCAACAGCTACCTCGACTTTGCCAGCGGCATTGGCGTGAACAGCCTGGGCTGGGCCGACCCCCAGTGGGCCGCCGCCGTGGCCGCGCAGGCCGGCAAGCTGCAGCATGTCTCCAACCTGTACTATACCCAGCCGGGCGCCCAACTGGCCGAAACCCTGTGCCAGCGCACCGGTATGGACAAGGCTTTCTTCGCCAACAGCGGCGCGGAAGCCAATGAAGGGGCTATCAAGGCAGCACGCAAGTACAGTCATGACAAGTATGGCGACGGCAGACATGTCATTGTGGCGCTGGAGAATTCTTTCCACGGGCGCACCGTGGCCACGCTCAGCGCCACGGGGCAAGACGCGTTCCATCAGCATTTTCACCCGTTTTTGCCCGGCTTTGTACATGTGCCGGCCGAGGACATCGCCGCGCTGGAGGCCGCGCTGACAGCCGAGGTATGCGCCGTGATGCTGGAGCCCATACAGGGCGAGGGCGGCGTGGTGCCGCTGGACAGCGCCTATCTGGCGCAGGTGCAGGCCCTGTGCAAGGCCAAAGATATCCTGCTGATAGCCGACGAGGTGCAGACGGGCGTGGGCCGCACGGGGGCTTTTCTGGCCAGCCAGAAGGTAAACCTGCAGCCGGATATCGTTACCCTGGCCAAGGGCGTGGGCGGCGGGCTGCCGCTGGGCGCGGTGCTGCTGGCCAAAAGCTGCGCCCACGCGCTGGGCAAGGGCGACCACGCCACCACCTTTGGCGCCAACCCCGTGTGCTGCGCGGGCGCGCTGGTGGTAATGGAACGCCTGGATGACGCTTTCCTGGCCGCTGTGAATGACAAAGGCGCGCTGTTTAAAAAGGAACTGGCCGCGCTGCCCCACGTGGCCGACGTGAGCGGCGACGGCCTGATGCTGGGCGTCCGCTTTGAAGACGGCGTCTCCGCTGGCGACGTGCTGAACGCCGCCATGGCCAGGGGCCTGCTTTGCCTGCTGGCCAAAGACCGCCTGCGCCTGCTGCCGCCGCTGGTCATCACCGAAGCGGAGATAACGGAGGGCATAGGCATTCTGCGCACGGTACTGGAGGAAATAAAATGAAACATTTGCTGAAACTGCTGGATTGGAGCCGCGAAGATATTCTGGAAATACTGGACCTGGCCGACGTGCTGAAAGCCGAGCAGAAGGCCGGCGTGGTGAACAGCACGCTGGCCGGCAAGTCGGTGGCGCTCATCTTCAGCAAGGCGTCCACCCGCACGCGGTGCAGCTTTGACGTGGGCGTGTACCAGCTGGGCGGCCACAGCGTCACTTTGAGCAGCGCCGAAAGCCAGATTGGCCGCGGCGAGCCCATTGAGGACACCGCCCGGGTGCTGGGCCGCTACTTCGACGGCATCATGATCCGTACCTATAAGCAAAGCGACGTGGAGGCGCTGGCCGAATGCTCGGGCATCCCGGTCATCAACGGCCTCACCGACGACTTCCACCCCTGCCAGATACTGGCCGATTTGCAGACCATCCGCGAGCACAAGGGCGGCTTTGAGGGCCTCAAGCTGGGCTGGATTGGCGACGGCAACAACGTGGCCAACTCCACCATTGTGGGCGCGCTGAAGTGCGGCATGGCCGTTACCGTGGCCTGCCCCCAGGGCTACCGCCCCATGCAGCAGGTGCTGGACTTTGCCGCCGCTTACCCCGGTTTTGCCCTGACCGACGACCCCGCAACCGCCGCCAAAGGCGCCGATGTGCTGGTGACCGACGTGTGGGCCAGCATGGGCCAGGAGGAGGAAGCCAAAGCCCGGCAGAAAGCCTTTGCCGGCTACCAGCTGAACGACGCCATGCTGGCGCTGGCCAGCCCCGGCTGCATGGTGCAGCATTGCCTGCCCGCCCACCGGGGCGAGGAAATTTCCGCCGAGGTGTTCGAGGCCCACGCGCAGGAGATCTTCGACGAGGCGGAAAACCGCCTGCACGCCCAAAAGGCCGTAATGGTGAAGCTGTTCGGCTGACCTGCACACATCGCTTAAGCGATACGCGGCCTTCCGGCGGGTTCCCCCGCTTGCTGCGCCAGCCTCATGCGGATTACACCCGGCATTCCGCCTTTACTGTCCCAAAGCAGTCGCAAATTCGCCCGGAAATCCGACCATCTCACTACGTGTCAACACGCCCTGACAACAACCACGGGAAAGGAGCCATGGCGATGGAACTGCGCTTGATGACCCCGGCCGACGCCCAAGCCGCCATTGCTCTGTGGCAGGCAACACCCGGCGTGGGCACCAACGCCGTGGACGACACCCCGGCCGGCCTTGCCCGCTTTTTGCGGCATAACCCCACCACCTGCTTTGTGGCTGAGGCAAACGGCCAACTGGCCGGCACCATCCTGGCCGGGCACGACGGCCGGCGGGCGACGCTGTACCATGTGTGCGTGGCGCCCCGGCACCAAGGCCGGGGGCTGGGCCGGCAGCTGGCAGCTGCCGCGCTAAATGCGCTGCGGGCCGAGGGCATCCAAAAGGCCCTGCTGGTATGCTTTACAGACAATACGGCGGGCTGTGCCTTTTGTGCCCACACCGGCTGGACCCAGCGGCAGGACCTTTGCTATTTTGACCGTGTGTTGCAATAACCCACCATAAAACCCGGAGCACATGGCGTGCCCCGGGTTTTGATTGCGCGTATCCTTCAGGCAGTGCGGGAAAAGCTCAGGCGGCGTCCGCGTTGCTGTCGCCATCCAGCTCCGTCCAGCTGGTATCGTCTTCGTCGCCGTATTCGGCGTCGGCCCAGTCTCCGCCGTCGTCCTCATCCCACCAGCCGCTGTCGTCCTCTTCGGTCCAGTCGCTGTCGTCCTCGTCGCTCCACACCCAGCTGCTGTCGTCTTCGTCGTCCCAATACCAGCCGGAGTCATCATCGTACCAGGATATATCGCTGTCGTCGAACATCCAGTCACCGTCGCCGTAGGAGCCGCTGCTGTCGTCCTCCCACACCCAGTCGCCAAAGCTGATGTCGAACTCGCCGTCCTCGTAGAGGTAGTTTTCGAGATAATATTCATACAGGTCGTAGATGCCGGTGTCGATGTTATTGCGGGCGGCAAAGTCCACCAGCTCTTGGGTAGACATGGCAGCCAGCTGGTCGCGGGTGGCGGTGCCGGCGGTTTCCAGCTTCTCCACCACGGCCATTTTGCCGGTGGTAATGCCCGCCGCGGCGGCCGCCTGCTGCAGGCCGGTGGTAAACTCAATCTCCTGCTGGTACATCTCGCTCTCCAGCTCGTAATACTCGTAGTAGGCAACAATGGTGTCGTCCAGCTCGGTAATCAACTCTTTGGACATGCCGGTGCTCACCGTCAGCAGCAGGGCGTTGTCGGTTTCGTCGGTAACAAAGCCGCCCAGAATAAACAGGTCGATGATATCGCCCAGCACGAAAGAGGGGTCTTTATCCAGCATCTCGTAGCCGGCCAGCAGGCGGGCGGCGTCCTCCCCCACCGGCTTCACGGCCGTCACCTCGCCCATGCGGTTTATCTCCAGCTCCACGCTGGGGTTTACATCCAGGCTGATATGGCTGCTGGGGCCATACAGCCACCAGGCGGCAAAGCCCGCCCCGCCCAGCAGCACCACAATGGCCGCCGCCACCACAATGATGATGATGCGTTTTTTCTTGCTTGCCGGTGCGCCTTGGTTTTCCTTATCCATGCTTTCCACCTTTGTCTGTAATGGGCGCGGCGTATGGCTAAGCGCGCCTGTGGGGCCAAACGTGCCATCATTATATCAGCGCGTGGGGCTGCGTGCAAGAGGGTCTGCCCCGCGCGGCTCTGTATCCAACCACCCGGCGGGGCAATACGCAGCAGGGATTTTTATAAAAAACTTTATTTTTATACATAATTAGCGTATATTTATAAATAGTGTGAATAGCGCTTGACGCCGGTACACCCAAATGGGTAAACTGGTGGATGGAAAAACGTTCTTAACCTTTTAGAGGGGGCAGCATGGGACAAGGATATTTGATACTGGAAGACGGGCAGGTTTTTGCCGGGCAGCGCTTTGGGGCCGAGGCCGGCTTCACCGTGGGGGAGCTGGTGTTCACCACCGGCATGACCGGCTACCTGCAAACACTGACAGACCCCAGCCACTACGGGCAGATGGTAATACACACCTTCCCGATGATTGGCAACTACGGGGTGATTCCCGAAGAGTTTGAAAGCGACGGCACGCATTTGGCAGCTTACATCGTGCATGAGGTGTGTGAGGAACCCTCCAACTTCCGCAGCCAGGGCAGGCTGGAAGATTGGCTGCGCGGGCAGGGCGTGCCGGGCCTGCAGGGTGTGGACGTACGCCGCCTGACCCGCATTGTGCGCGAGCAGGGCGTGATGAACGCGGCCCTGACGAATGACCCGCAGCTGAGCGCCGAACAGTGGGAGCGCTTGCGCGGCTACACCGTGGCCGGCGCAGTGGAGGCGGTAACCTGCCGCCAGAGCCACAGCGCGGGCGCAGGCCGCCGGGTGGTGCTGTATGACTTCGGCGTAAAAAACAACATCCGCGGCAAGCTGGTGCGCCGGGGCTGCGAGGTGATCACCGTGCCGGCCGGCACCCCGGCCGCCGAGGCGCTGGCGCTGAAGCCCCAGGGTATTGTGCTGAGCAACGGCCCGGGCGACCCCGCCGACAACCCCGGCATCATCCGGCAGGTGCGCACCCTGTTCGACAGCGGCGTGCCCATGATGGGCATCTGCCTGGGGCACCAGCTGATGGCCCTGGCCTATGGCTGCCGCACCCGCAAGATGAAGTACGGCCACCGCGGCGGCAACCAGCCCGCCCAGCACCTGGAAACCGGGCGCGTCTATATCACCAGCCAGAACCATGGCTACTGCGTGGTGGGCGACAGCCTGCCCGAGGGCGCCCGCCAGATGTTTGTGAACGCCAACGACAACACCAACGAGGGGATAGAATACACCACCTTCCCCGGCTTTTCGGTGCAGTTCCACCCCGAGGCCCACGCCGGGCCCCAGGACACCGGCTTTCTGTTTGACCAGTTTATACGCTTGATGGAGGAGGTGGGCATCAATGCCGCTGGATAAGAACATCAGGCGCACACTGGTCATTGGCTCGGGGCCCATTGTTATTGGGCAGGCGGCCGAGTTTGACTACGCCGGCACCCAGGCCTGCCAGGCGCTTCGGGCCGAGGGCATCGAGGTCATCCTCGTAAACTCCAACCCCGCCACCATCATGACCGACGAAAACATGGCCGACCATATCTACATCGAGCCGCTTACCCTGCCGGTGCTCAAGCGCATCATCGAAAAGGAAAAGCCGGACAGCATCCTGCCCTCGCTGGGCGGGCAGACGGGCCTCACCTTTGCCATGCAGCTGGCGCGGGAGGGCTTTTTGGAAAAGCACAACGTGCGCCTGCTGGGCACCCAGCCCGACGCGATAGACAAAGCCGAAGACCGCCAGATGTTCAAGGACGCCATGGCCGCCATAGGCCAGCCCTGTATTCCCAGCGACGTGACGGAGGAGCTGGAGGGCGCGCTGGCCTTTGCCAAAAAAATCGGCTATCCGGTCATCGTGCGGCCGGCCTTTACCATGGGCGGCAGCGGCGGCGGCCGGGCCGACAACGAGGACGAGCTGCGCGAGATTGCGGGGCGGGGGCTGGCCATGTCGCCCATCCACCAGATACTGGTGGAGCAGTGCATCTCCGGCTGGAAGGAAATAGAATTTGAAGTGATGCGCGATTCCGCCGGCAACTGCATCACCATCTGCTCAATGGAGAACATCGACCCGGTGGGCGTGCACACCGGCGACAGCACGGTGGTGGCCCCGGCCCTTACCCTGGCCGACAAAGAGTACCAGATGCTGCGCTCGGCCGCGCTGAAGATCATTGACAGCCTGGGCATTGCCGGCGGCTGCAACTGCCAGTTTGCCCTGCACCCCGAAAGCTTTGAATACGCCGTTATTGAGGTGAACCCGCGCGTGTCCCGGTCATCCGCTTTGGCCAGCAAGGCCACCGGCTACCCCATTGCCCGGGTGGCGGCCAAAATAGCCATTGGCTACACCCTGCCCGAGCTGCCCAACCTGGTAACCGGCGGCAAAACCTGCGCCTGCTTCGAGCCCGCCATCGACTATGTGGTGGTGAAGCTGGCCCGCTGGCCGTTTGACAAGTTTGTGTACGCCCAGCGCACCCTGGGCACCCAGATGAAAGCCACGGGCGAGGTGATGAGCATTGGCGCCACCTTTGAGGAGGCGATGATGAAGGCCGTGCGCGGCGCGGAAATTGGCCTGCACGACCTGAACGACCCCCTTTTTGCCGGGCTGGACAAAGCCGCGCTGGAGCAGCGCTTATACCAGGTGGACGACAAGCGCCTGTTTTGCCTGTACGCCGCGCTCAAGGCGGGCATCAGTGTGGAGACCATTCACGAGATCACCACGATAGACCGCTTCTTCATTAACAAGCTGCACAATATTGCCAAGATGGAGGCTGCGCTGGCTGCCGCCCCCATCGACGATACCCTTTACCTGAAGGCCAAGCGTATGGGCTTCCCCGACCGGGTGATAGAAAAGCTGAGCGGCCAAAAGGTGGCCGCCCCGCGCCTGCCGGTGTACAAGATGGTGGACACCTGCGCGGCCGAATTCCGCGCTGAGACGCCCTACTTCTACGCCACCTACGAGGACGAGAACGAGGCCGAAGAATTCCTGGCCGGGCGGCCAAACCCCAAGGACACCGTGGTGGTATTTGGCTCCGGGCCCATCCGCATCGGGCAGGGTATAGAGTTTGACTACGCCAGCGTACACTGCGTGTGGGCGCTGCGCAAGCAGGGGTACGAGGTGGTCATCGTCAACAACAACCCCGAGACCGTGAGCACCGACTTTGACACCGCCGACCGCCTCTACTTCGAGCCGCTGACCCCCGAGGACGTGATGGGCGTGCTGGCCGTGGAAAAACCGGTGGGTGTGGTGGTGGCCTTTGGCGGGCAAACGGCCATCAAGCTCACCAATTTCCTGCAGGAGCAGGGCATCACCATCCTGGGCACCCCGGCCGACAGCATTGACGCCGCCGAGGACCGCGAGCGCTTTGACGCCCTGCTGACCGAGCTGGACATCGCCCGGCCCCGCGGCCAAACGGTGCTGGACACCGATGAGGCCCTGTGCGCCGCCGGCGAGCTGGGCTACCCGGTGCTGCTGCGCCCGTCCTACGTGCTGGGCGGCCAGAACATGATCATCGCCTTTGAGCCGGAAGATATAAAAGAATATATGGCCATCATCCTGGCCCAGGGCATCCAAAACCCCATACTGATAGACCAGTACCTGATGGGCACCGAGCTTGAGGTGGATGCCATCTGCGACGGCGAGGACATTTTGATTCCCGGCGTGATGGAGCACGTGGAGCGCGCGGGTGTCCATTCGGGCGATTCCATTGCCGTGTACCCCAGCTGGAACGTGGACGACGTGATGCTGAAACGCCTGGTGGACTGCAGCCGCGCGCTGGCGCTGGGCCTCAAGGTGAAGGGCCTGGTCAACATCCAGTACCTCATCTTTCAGGACGAGCTATATGTCATCGAGGTGAACCCCCGCTCGTCGCGCACCATCCCCTATATCAGCAAGGTAACGGGCGTGCCCATGGTGGACCTGGCCACCCGCGCCATGCTGGGCGAAAAGCTGGCCGACATGGGCTACGGCACCGGGCTGTATCCCATCCCGCCCTATGTGGCCGTAAAGGTGCCGGTGTTCAGCTTTGAAAAGCTGGCCGACGTGGATACCGCGCTGGGCCCCGAGATGAAATCCACCGGCGAGGTGCTGGGGCTGGCTTCTACCTTAAGCGAGGCGCTGTACAAGGGCCTGATTGCCGCCGGCTATAAAATGGACCGCCCCGGCGGCGTGTTCTTCAGTGTGAAGAAAAGCGACCGGCGCGAGCTGTTTGGCCCCGCCAAGCGCTTTTTGGAGCTGGGCCACCCGCTGTATGCCACCGAGGGCAACGCCGGGGTACTGCGGGCCGCCGGCCTGCCGGTAACTGAGGTGGCCAAGCTCTCCACCGGCAGCGACGAGATTTTGCAGCTGATGGAGACCGACCGGATCGCCTATGTGGTGTCCACCTCCAGCAAAGGCCGCCTGCCCACCCGCGACGGCGTGCGCATCCGCCGCAAGGCCGTGGAGAAGGGCATTCCCTGCCTGACCTCCATAGACACCGCCGTGGCCCTGGCCGACAGCATGGAGAGCCGCTACAGCCAGCAGAACATCGAGCTGATAGACCTGAACCGCCGCCGCACCGCCCGCCACGCGCTGCGGTTTGCCAAAATGCAGGCCACCGGCAACGATTACATTTGCTTCGACTGCCGCGACCAGCAGATAGACAACCCCGCGGGCCTTGCCATACGCCTGGCCAGCCGCCACTACGGCATTGGCGGCGAGGGCGTGGTGCTGCTGTACCCCAGCACTGTGGCCGACTTTAAAATGGTGATGTACAACCTGGACGGCACCCCGGGCGGCAGCGCCGGCAACGCCACCCGCCTGCTGGCCAAATATGCCTACGAGCGGGGCGTTATTAGCAAGTTAGAGGCCACGGTGGAGACCGACTTTGGCATTCGCCAGGTGTGGCTGAGCACCCAGAACGGCATGGTGCACCGCGCCGCCATAGACATGGGCCAGGTGAAACTGGCCCCGGCCGATGTCCCGGTAATGCTGCCGGGCGAGCGTATCGTTGACCACCCGGTGAATATTGGCCGGGGGTATAACATCACCTGCATCAACGTGGGCAACCCGCACGCCGTGGCCTTTGTGGACGCGCTGGATATCATGGACCTGGAGACCGAGGGCCGGGCGTTTGAGGAGGCCGACATCTTCCCCCAGCGGGTGAACGCCGAGTTTGTGCAGGTGCTGGATGAAACCACCCTGCGCATGCGGGTGTGGGAGCGCGGCAACGGCGAGACCTGGGCCTGCGGCACGGGCGCCTGCGCGGCCGTGGTGGCCGCGGTGCTGAACGGCATCTGCGCCATTGACACCGACATCACCGTAAAACTGCTGGGCGGCGAAATGCGGGTGCGCTACTGCACAGACGGCACTGTGCGCATGGCCGGCGGCGTGGATTTGGTATACGAGGGTGAAGTGAAGATATAGCGGGCCCATAGCGGCCCGGTGCCTGCCGCCTCCCCTGTGCAGAAGGGGCGGCAGGCACCGGGTTTGTCCGCTTTTAGCATCGAACGCATTGAAATGTGCGTAGGAATCTGGTATTCTAATTAATTGAGAATATTGCACGGCGGTGCTTTGGACAACCACCTACCGGACAGGCAAAAGAGGGGCGCGGATGGCCGATGCCAAAACCCGGATTGCCAGCAAAGAAAGCCCCGCTTTACCCAAGAGGCTGTTGCCTTTGTATTTGTTTCGATGCTCATCAAGCTGGTGCTGCTGCGGGGCGCCATGAACAGCTGTAAAACCGCTACCCCAGGCCACAGGAGGAAACATGAGCAAATTGGGACAACGCGCTAAAAACTATTGGACCAAACCGGTGCTGACCAGCGCCGTTATTTTGGTAATCATCTATCTTGCATCGGTGGTGCTGAAGTATTTTGTGTTGCGCGGCTCGCAGGAGCCCACCTTCCTGGGCGATGAGATGGTGTACAAGGTGAACGCCCACCTGATGTTCAAAGGCTTGGGCGGGCTGAACATGCACTACCCGCCGGTCTATTCCGCCATGTTGATGCCGTCGTTCCTGTTTTCCAACTTTTTTACCGTGATGAAACTGATCAACGTGGCGGCCTCCTCCACGGTGATTTTCCCGATATTCTGGATTGCGCGGCGCTGGCTTGACCGCAACAAGTGCTATCTGCTGTGTGTGCTCAGCTTGTTGCTGCCCTCCCACTGGATCTACCCCCAGTACATTTCCAGCGAAAACCTGCTGTTGCCGCTCATCATTCTCAGCGTGTATTTTGTCTCCAAGCCCTTAGCTGGCAAAAAGTGGCAGGTGTACCTGCTGTTTGCTTGGTATGGGCTGCTGGCAGCCATCATGTTCCTTACCCGCTACCAGGCTATTGGGGCCATGGCCGCCATTGGCATTTACCTTATTTTAAAGCTGTTTTGGTTCGAGCGGCAGCGCACAAAGGCGATGTTCCATGTGGTGGAGCGGCTGGTGCTGCTGGCCATTTATGGCGTGGTGGCCATAGCGGCAATTTTGGCCTTTGTTTTCCTGTACCCGGGCGTGCTGCAATCGTTTAAAGATGAGATGCTTTTTTTTGTAACGCGCACGCCCGAGGCCAGTACCGGCGGCGGGGCGCCCTTTGCCCAGTGGGCGGTGTGGTATATTGGCTATATGCTGCTGGGCATGGCCCCTTTTGTGTTGCCGCTGGTGCTGAACATCAAAGAATACATTGCCGACGCCATAAAGGCCAAGTACAATGGTCTGCTGGTTTTATCCTTTCTTATTAGCGGCGCCATTGGCTTTATTGTGGTGCGCCACAGCGACAAAGCCTACTACAACCAGAATACCTCGCTGTATATGCTGGGGCGGTACATCACCTATCTCGTCATCATTCTGCTTATCAACGGGTTTATTGTGATGTTCCGCAATATAGGCAAGACACCCAAACCCCGGAACGTGCTTGCCAGTCTGATTATCAGCGTATTCCTGCTGCTATTCTCTTTCTTCTCGCTTTATGGCAGCATTGGCAGCCCGGCGCGGAAAATACCTTTTGTCACCGACAGTATCGTGACAGCGGATATCGCACACTTCACGCTGCAAAACCCCGAGATGATTTATTTTGCCGTGGCCATAACCGTGGGCATTGCCATGGCCATCCTGCTCGCCGGCAAAAAGGCCGCCATGGCCATTACCAGCCTGCTGCTGGTATACGGCCTGGTAACGGTATTCCCGGTGTTCAACGAACGCATTGTGCCCAACAGCGGCATTGGCTTCTCCCAAACCTTCTTTGAGCAGATAGACAACCGCGACCGGGACGTGACCATGGTGAACGGCACCGGCAGCTCTGTTGTCCGCATCCAGAGCATCGTGGATTTCTGGAAAATAGACGGTGGTAAAATTTTGGTGGCAGACCCGCTGGAAACCGGGTATGCCGTGCTGGACGAGGCCGATTATCTGCTGATTAACACCCCGCTGTATGAGGGCGACAAGGGACGGTTGTTCCTGTACACACTGCCGCTGGACGAGGGCCGGTTGTCGGAGGCGGGCGCCGCTTGGCTTAGTGAGGCGCGCGGGGAAACGGAAGTGCCGGAAACCGCCGGCGCGGGCGTGCCCGCCGCTACTTGAGAGCAGACGCAATTGACAGCGATACAGCGCGTGGTGCCCATGTGACACCTGCGCCCATTTGAGGGTTTGCAACCCGGGAACTGAGGAAAATGTGATGAAATTGACGATGGTAGGCGTGGGTTATGTGGGGCTGGTGACCGCCGTGTGCCTGGCCAGTGTGGGGCACGAGGTGACCTGCCTGGACGTGGACGAGGACCGCATTGCCCTCTTGCGGGATGGCATATGCCCGCTGTATGAGCCGGGGCTGGAGGAGATGATGGCCGCGCACGCTGAACGCCTGAACTATACCACCGACCACCGCGCCGCCTACCGGGACGCCGCGGCGATTTTTGTGGCCGTTGGCACGCCCGACCAGCCGGACGGCTCGGCCAACTTAAAGTATGTGTTCACCGCCGTCAAGCAAATTGCCGAGTGTGTGCAACAGGACTGCGTGGTGGTGGTGAAGTCCACCGTGCCGGTGGGCACCAACGACCGGGTGGAAAACCTTTTGAAGCGCTATTTAAAAGCGCCTGTATCGGTGGCGGTGGTCTCCAACCCGGAGTTCCTCTCCCAGGGCAGCGCCGTGCGGGACACCATGACCGCCGCCCGCATCGTTATTGGTGTGCAGGATGCGCACAGTGAGGCGGTGCTACGGGAGATTTACGGCCCCTTCAACCAGCCCATCCTGACCACCGACCGCAACAGCGCCGAGATGATCAAATACGCCTCTAACGACTTTTTGGCCCTGAAAATCTCTTATATCAATGAGATTGCCAACCTGTGCGAACAGGTGGGCGCCAATGTGGACGACGTGGCCTGCGGCATGGGCATGGATCCCCGCATCGGCGATAAGTTTTTGCGGGCCGGCATCGGCTATGGCGGCTCCTGCTTTCCCAAAGACACGCTGGCCCTGCACTTCACCGCCAACCAGTTCGACAAGGACATCAAGACGGTGAAGGCCGCCATTGAGGTAAACGAGCGGCAGAAAGCGCGGCTGCTGTATAAATCACGCCGGTATATCGATGACCTGGAGGACAAAACCGTGGCACTGCTGGGCCTGGCCTTCAAGCCGGATACCGACGACCTACGCAGTGCGCCGTCGCTGGGCAACGTGGCCACGCTGCTGAGCTCCGGCGCGGTGGTGCGCGCCTGGGACCCGGTGGCCCAAGATAATTTCCGCAAGGTGTATCCCTACCAGATCAGTTATTGTGCCACAATAGAAGAGGCCATCACCGGGGCAGACCTTTGCCTGATCATGACCGAGTGGGACGATGTGAAGCACTTTGATATCTTGAAATACAAACAGCTGATGGCTACGCCGCTGGTGTTGGACGGCCGCAATTGCTACGACCCGGGGCGCTTTGTGGGCACCGGCATTACCTACGATTCTATCGGCCGGCCGGCCGTGACAGAGTAGGAGAAGGAGGCTGGCTGTGAAACTGATCATCCAGATTCCCTGCTACAATGAGCAGGACACCCTGCCTCAAACACTTGCCGACCTGCCACGCCGGATTGATGGCATCGATGAGATTGAGTATCTCATTATAAACGACGGCAGCGGGGACGACACCGTGCGGGTGGCGCGGGAGCTGGGCGTGCACCACATCGTCAGCTTCAACCGCAACAAGGGCCTGGCCCGTGGCTTCATGGCCGGGCTGGACGCCTGCCTGCGGCTGGGGGCCGACATCATTGTGAACACCGACGCCGACAACCAGTACTGCGGCGCCGACATTGAAAAACTGGTGCGGCCCATTCTGGACGAAAAGGCCGACATCGTCATTGGCGAGCGGCCCATTAGCGATACGGCGCACTTTTCCAAGTCCAAAAAAACCTTTCAGCGGTTTGGCAGCCGGGTGGTGCGGGTGGCCAGCAGCACCGACGTGCCCGACGCCCCCAGCGGCTTCCGCGCCTATTCGCGGGAGGCCGCGCTGCGGGTGAATGTCATCAACGAGTACACCTACACGCTGGAGACCATCATCCAGGCCGGGCACAACAAAATGGCGGTGGCCTCGGTGCCCGTAGGCACCAACCCGGAAACCCGCAAGAGCCGGCTGTTCAAAAGCATGTGGGCCTACATGAAGCGTTCGGCCACGGTGATTCTGCGCTCCTTCATGATGTACAAGCCACTGCGCTTTTTTGGCATCATCGGCGGCATCCTGCTGGGCATTGGCCTGCTGGTGGTCATCCGCTTTCTGGTGTACTTTTTCCTGGGCCAGGGCGACGGGCATATCCAGTCACTGGTGCTGGCCATCTTCATGATGCTGGCGGGCATTCAGTGCTTTATTGGCGGGCTGCAGGCCGATTTGGTGGCGGCCAACCGCAAGATTCTGGAGGAAATTCAGTACCGCACAAGAAAGATGGACTATTCGACACACCAGCACGACAACGACAGGCAAAAATAAAGGGTGCCAATGGCACCCTTTATTTTATGTCACCCGCTGCAAAATGGTGCCAATTTTAAAGCCGTCTACCCAAATGGCATATATTTCTTCAAAACCGCCTACCTCATAGTTGTTTCCAACGGTGTTTCGGAAAGAATAGATAATGTAATCCGCTTTTTCCAGGTTCTTTTCCCCTTCCAAAAAGCGCAGGCGATGGGCTTGGTCTTTAAAAAACACCATTTGTATTTCATTAATGGAGTCCGGCAGGAAAATGTTGACATCATCTGGATCGTTTGACAGAATATATTCGACCATTTGTTTGTAACAGAGCTTCCAGCTGTCGCGCGTCATGCCGCTGGCATAATGGCGGCCCAGCGTGTTGAAGTAAACATTTTGGTGTGGGTGGGTGCACACCATCCAAACGGCCTGCCATAAAAGGCTGGCCCCCAGCAAAACCGGCGCTACAAAGCGCAAACGCGCGAAACGGCTGCCGGCGAGCGCGGCTGTAAGCCGCTGCAGCCCGTAAACCGCCAGGAAGACCATGAGCGGAAACAGGAAATAAACATGCCGCCATTCGGTGTAAATGGTAGAAGGCTTTATGATAACCATGGCTGTGGGCAGAAACCAAAAGCCAAAAAGCAGCCAGATATACCGGTTGGTAAGAATGCCCTCGGGGCTTGGCCTAAACGAGCGCACCACCAGAAAAACAATGCCCACCACCATCAGCGCCAGGTAGATGAATGGAACGGTGAACAGCCACCACACCGGCAGGAAATACCAGGGCATTTGGGGCTTGCGTATCATCTCGCCCATAAACTGCATGGTGCCGGCCCAGGAATCGTAGCTTGAAAAGCGGGATAAGGTGTCGATGAAAACACGGATGGGGTCTGACCATGTTGCTGGGGTGATGAAAATATAAAATGCCACAAAACCCACGATTGCCACCACGTAAGACAGCAGCCGCCGGCGCAGCGTGAGGCTATAGTCCAGCGCGCCTATGTTTTTTTGCCGGCGCGCACTAAGCCAGGCGGCAATATCTTCCAGCAGCATCAGGCACAGGCAGCCACACAGCACCATAACGCCAATAACCCGGCTATTGGTGGAAAGCGCGGTGAAAAAAGCAAAAATAAGGCCCAGCCACCATTTCCGCTTGTATTTCAGAAACAACACCATGGCAAATAGCGTAATGGTGAACAGCGCGGTGAACATCAGATCCTTGATGTTATAATGGGCATGGGCAAAAAAGCGCGGGTAAAGGTAGAGCATCAAGGTGGCGGCCATGGCAAAAACGTCTGACTTCAGCAGGATTTTGCACATGAAGAAAAAACACACCAGTGAAGCAAAGTACACCATGAAGGTGTAATAGTGGCGCATGAGGTAAATGGTGCTTTTGGGCATGGTGAAGCTGGTGAGATGCTCTGCGAAAACCAGGGGCATCTGTATGGCTGTGCCGTAATGCTTGGCGCGGTAATCTTCCAGGTCGGGCATATCGATGTCCAGCGGTTTGCCTGTGAGGGTGGTGTAGACATACCGGTAGGTGATCAGACTGTGCTTTCTCTGTGTGGGCTCATCTGTGGAGACGCCATAATCTGCTGTGGGGATGAGCCCTGTGACCAGGATGACCAAAAAGCACAGGCAGATAAGGGCAACCCTGTATTTTTGTGCAAGGGCCCGCACCCGGCTGAACCACCGCTTTATCTGCATTCAGAATTTCTCCTTGATGTGGCTTTCATCATAGCGTGAACGGAAGGTGCTTTCCACAATCATGTCGCCCAAAAAGCCGGTGATAAAAAACTGGATGCCCACAATGATGCACAGGACCCCCAGCATAAGCAAGGGGCGTGTGCCAATGGGCATGCCCATGAACCACTGCACGGTTAGTATGATACACAAAACCAGGCCAATCAGTGTGACAAGCAGGCCCAATCTTCCAAACAGGTGCATGGGGCGGTCATAAAACTTGCTGATGAAGGCCACGGTCAACGCGTCGAAAAAACCACGCAGGTAGCGCTCGAACCCATATTTTGACTTGCCGAACTTACGCTCGTTATGGTGTACTTTAATTTCGGTGATGCGAAAGCCTTTCCTGTAGGCCAACACGGGAATATAGCGGTGGAGTTCACCATACAGGTCTATGGCCTCTACGGCCTCGCGGCGATAGGCCTTGAAGCCGCAATTGAAGTCGTGCAGTTTGACCCCGGACAGCCTGGCAACCACCCGGTTGAACAGTTTGGACGGCAGGCGTTTTTCCAGCGGGTCGTTGCGTTTGAATTTCCAGCCGGAGACAACATCGTAGCCCTCTTCGAGGGCGGCAATGAAGTGGACGATCTCGGTGGGGTCGTCCTGCAAGTCTGCATCCATGGTGATTACAATGTCTCCGGTGCAGTTGCGAAAACCCGCCTGCAACGCCGCCGACTTGCCAAGGTTTTTGCGGAAGGAAACCAAATGTACCCGGCCGTCCGCCTCGTGCAGCCTGCGAATCACATTGGCTGTATCGTCGGTAGAGCCATCGTTTATAAAAAGTATTTCAAGATCTCCGGGGGTGTTGGCCACAATGCCATCGTAGAGCATCTGCAACGATTCCGCTTCGTTATAACAGGGGACAACAAACGATATCTTTTGCGACATGCATACCCTCCCACACCTGATTGCATTTGGACATAACGATAGTATTATAGCACAAAGCTGCGCCCGGGAACAGCCATATTTACTGATTGGGAAGGCATTATGGCCTGCTGTGCTTTCTTGACATCATTATGGATATTGACTAAGATGGTTGGGAGTGAATTTTGTGCCGTAGCGATATTGGCCATCCACAGCGCTGGAATCCGGCAAGGAGATACATCCATCATGAATGATTTGAAAGTGGCTATCATCGCGGCCAGCTGGCATGGCAACAAGGGCGCGGCTGCAATGCTGCAAAGCTCCATCAAGCAGCTGCACGCGCGCTACGGCGATAAACTGAAGATCAACCTGATGTCCACCTATCCTGCGGGCGACCGCCGGCTGCTGCCCTTCGATTTCATCCGGGTGGTGCCCTGCACGCCGGAGGCACTGGTGTTCTTTGCCTTTCCGCTGGCGCTGCTGTACTGGCTGTTCCGCTGGCTTCCCCCCATGAAAAAACTGTTGTGCCGCAACACCATCCTTAAAACCTACCTGACGACCGACCTCGCCATAGACGAGGCGGGCATCTCTTTTGTGGACAGCCGCGGCTTTGTGATGAACCTGTACGCTTTCATCACATGCGCCGTGCCCCTGCTGCTGGGGGTGCCGGTGGTCAAGTATTCGCAGGCACTGGGGGAATTCCACTCCCCGCTCAACAAGCTGCTGGCCAAAATCATCCTGCCCAAAATGAAGCTGATCTGCGCGCGCGGGCAAATCACCAAGGACAGCCTGGCCGGCATTGGCATCACCGAGAACGTGGTGCTGTGCGCCGACGGCGCGTTCAGTATGCCGGACAGCCCCGACGTGGCCGCCGAGGTGGCCGCGCTGTGGGCCTGTGATGATTTCTACCAAAACGATGTGATAGCGCTTTCCCTTAGCAGCGTGGTGGCCAGCAAGTGCGAGGACCTAAAGATAGACTACCGGGCCGTGATGACGCAGTTTGTGGATGCGCTGACCGACCGGGGCTTCGGCGTGCTGCTCATTGCCAATGCCGCGCGGCTGGGCAGCGAAAAGAACCGCAACAACGACCTGCTGGTGTGCGACGACGTATATGCGGCCGCCAAAAACCCCTGCAAGGTGCGCTGGTATCACGAGGAGATGGGCCCCGAGAAGATTCGTGAGCTGATTGGCCGCAGCCGGGTGCTGGTGGCCGCCCGCTTCCACGCCATGATAGGCGCGCTGGAAAAGGGTGTGCCCACCCTGCTGGTGGGCTGGAGCCACAAGTATAAAGAAGTGCTGGACATGTTCGGCCTGGGCGACTGGGCGGTGGATTTCTCCCACCTGAGCTGCGACATGCTGCTGGAGCGCTTTGACGAGGTGCTGGCACACGAGGATGAGATACGCGAAAGCATCCAAAGCCATTTGCCCGAGGTGTTAAAGAGCAGCCGGCAAAACATCGTGCTGATTGGCGACGTGGCTGACGGCCTGGCCTGGAAAGACGCCGACTTTGAGCCCACCCCGCAGCTGGCGGAGGGCGAGGAACCGGTGGAGGGCCCCAGCGTTGGCAAACGGGTGGCCAATTTCCTGGGCCGGGTGCTTATGGTGGTGGCCATCGCCTATATCATCTACACCGTCATCAAGTTCGACATTGACTTCTCGGTGCTGGCCTCGGCCGGGGTGATACTGGGCATGGTGGCGCTGCTGCCGCTGCACGCCGCCAACAACATTTTGGCGTCTGTCTACTACAATCAACTGCTAAATGTGATGGCCGCCAAGGTGGTGAACCACCTGACGGTGGTGCGCATCTATTGCAACACCTTTATCTACCGGTATGTGCCGGGGAACATCATGCACTATGTGGCCCGCAATCAAATTGCCGTGGAGGAGGACGTCTCCCATAGCGAAGTGGCGTTGTCCACCATGCTGGAGGCGCTGTTCATGATGATTGCCGGGGCCGCTATCGCGGCCATCTGCGTGTTTAACTATCTGGTCAGCTACATCGGGCAGATACACCTTAGCCGCACCTGGATCATTATTATTGCCGTGGTGCTGGCCGTGGTGGTGCTGGCGCTGGTGCTTTTCCGCAAAAAAATCCGCAAGCTGGTGCGCAAGTATGTGGGCATCATGAAACGGTTGAGCGTAAAGACCTGCGTGATGTATGTGCTGAAGGTGGCCGGCCGCCTGCTGGTGAACGCGGTAATTTACCTGTGCATTGTGATGCTGATGGGCCAGACGATGACCTGGGAACTGCTGCCCCAGGTGGTGGGCCTGTTTGTGATGAGTTGGGCCATTGGTTTTGTAACCCCCGGCGCGCCGGCCGGGCTGGGCGTGCGCGAGGCCATCATGCTGATGTTCCTGGGCGGCGTGCTGGACCAAAACATCCTCACAACATCCGCCATCGTTTACCGGCTGTTCTGCATCGTGGGCGACGTGCTGGCGCTGGGGCTGTCCCGCGTGTATCTTAAAATCAGGGCAAGGAGCTACAGGCAAACATGAAATTTGCTGCCATCTACCACAAAGCGTCCGACAATTTGGGCGACGATATCCAAACCTACGCCGCACTGCGGTTTCTTCCCCGCGCCGATGTGTTTGTGGACCGCGAGGCGCTGGATACTTTTGCCCCCGACGACGGGCAGATGGTGGCCGCCGTGATGAACGGCTGGTACCTGCACAAGAAATACCACTGGCCGCCGGCGGCAGGGCTGCACCCGCTGTGTACCGGCATGCACTTTGAAAAAGCCGACAACTGGGGCCTGGGCACCGCTTTTTTGGACGGCCCCGGCGGCGAATGGCTGGCGGCCCACGGCCCGGTGGGCTGCGCCGACGAAGCCTCGCTGCACGCACTGCGCAGCCGGGGCATCGAGAGCTTTCTCTCCGGCTGCCTCACCCTCACCCTGCCCCGCCAAAGCCGCGCCTATGGCGGCCCGGCTTACATCTGCGCGGTAGACATCAGCCCCGAGGCCGTGGCCGAGATTGGCCACCAGGTGGCCGCGCGGGATTTTACCGTGGTGGAAACCACCCACACGCTGCCCGCCAGGCACGCCGCCCTGCCCGTGCCCGACCGCATGGCCAAAGTGGCCGAGCAGCTGGCCCTGTACCGCAATGCCCACTGTGTGGTAACCAGCCGCCTGCACTGCGCCCTGCCCTGCCTTGCCCTGGGCGTGCCGGTGCTGCTGCTGGCGGAACCCACCACAGAAAACAATGCCACCGCCCTGCCGGCCAACCCCAGCGGCGGGCTGGCGCACACTGAAGACATGCGCCTGTTTGGCCTGGGCATGGGCGACTATTCGGTTATCACCCCGCCCGAAAACCCCCGCGCCTTTGAGCCCCTGCGCGATGCCCTGAACAAAGCCGTGACGGCCTTTGTGGCCGCCTGCCGGGACGCAGAACACCTGGTGCCCCCGCCCGACCCCGCCCGCCAAGCCGAGCTTGCCGCCTGGCGCGCCGGCCTGATGCAGCAGGCCGCCGAGGCCTCTTTTGATACCATCAACGCCCTGCGGGCCGAGAACTACGCGGTGTACCGCGACCGCCTGGACAGCGAGGCCCGCACCGGCACCGCCCTGATGCGGGCCGAAAACCGCCGCGAGGAGATCATCATCCAGTTCGACTACCTGTGGCGGGAGAACATGCGCATCCGCGATGTGGAACGCCAGGCGTCCGCCCATCTGGACGCCATTGCCAAATCGAGGTCCTACCGGTTCTTCCGCACCATGCAGGCCGGCCTGCGGGAGTTCAAAAGCCTGAACCCCGTGCGCTGGGCCAAGTACATCGCCGCGGTGTTCGCGCGGCTTGCCGGGCGCAAGGGGGCCATACACCGCTACCGCCTGCTGGACCCGCTGCTGCAGGTGCAGCGCTACCTTTCGCACCAGGGCAGCATGGGCATACCCGGGTACGACCTGGCCACCCGCTACTGCTATGTGCCCATGGACGACGACACCTGGAAGCGCACCGCCGACCTGCTGCGCATTGTGCGTAAGCGCCGCAAGGTAATGTGGATACTGGCGCCCATGTTCCGCGACAGTGTGCTGACCGACGGCTACTTCCGCCGCATCAAGGCCATAGACGACCTTTTGGGCGACGACGTGCAGCGCATCTACCTTTCGCAGCTGTACCTGGCCGACAAAAACATCAAGGTGCCCATTGCCATAGACTTTGCCACCGACTGCAGGTGGGAGATCACCTACGACCGGGACGACCCCGTGCAGCTGGACATGATAAAAGCCATGATGCTGCCGGGCGATACCTTCTACTCCCACAGTGTGGAACAAATTAGTGCCATTGCCACCGACGGCTACCACACCGGCCCGCTGTTTGTGGACATGCACGGCATCTCGCCCGAGGAGCATGTGATGCACGGCAGCCTGCCCGACGCCCAGCGCGCCGGCGACCAGGAGGAATTTGTGGCGGCCACCGCCCACCGCGTCATTGTGGTTACCGAGGCCATGGGCGAACACTACAAGCAGAAGTACCCGGACTTCAGGCCCGGCATCATCACCATGCCCATACTGGAAACCGCGCTGGACGTGCTGGGCAAGCCGCTGGCCGAGCGCGGCCTTGAGGACGGCCGCCCGGTGGTGGTATACGCCGGCGCGCTGCAAAAGTGGCAGCAGATAGACGTGATGCAGGCCGCCATGAGCCAGCAGCCGGACGCCTTCTCCTACCGCATTTTCACCAGTAAGCCGGCCGACTTTATGGCCATGTGGCCCGTCGGCGCCCCTAGGCCCGAACACCTGCTGGTGGGCACCCGCAGCGTAGACGATTTGAAGGCCGAATACAACCAGTGCCACTATGGCTTTGCCCTGCGGGAGGACACCGCCGTGAACCGCGTGAGCTGCCCCACCAAGCTGGTGGAATACATCGAGTTTGGCATCGTACCCATTTTGCAAAGCACTCGCATTGGCGACTTTGTGCGCTTTGGCATGCAGTATGTGGCGCTGGAGGATTTTTTGGCCGGTAACCTGCCAGACGAAGCCACCCGCCGAAAAATGGCCGAGGACAACCGCCAGGTGCTGCTGAAAATAAACGAGCTGTTCAAGAGCGGCCGGGCGGCCCTGCTGGCCGCGCTGGACCTAAAGCATGACGGGAGGGCCGGAGCATGAACTGGGACAGGCTTTTCCGCCACGGGCGCCAAAAGGGCGAAAAACCGGCCATTGGGCTGGTGGTTACCGGCTTTGACAAAGGCGGCCTGGAACAGGTGGTGTACAACCTCTACCTGGGCTACCGCCGCCACGGCTACGACACCTACGTATTGTGCGAAAAACCCGAGCTGGCCGGCTGGTTTGCCGAGCAGCTGGAGGACTTGCGGCATTTCCGCATATTTAGCGCCAATGAGGCCGACTTCTTTGGTTTCTGCCTGAAAAAGAACATCCGGCAGCTGCACTACCACTACAACACCTTTATGATGGAGCGGGCGGCCAGCCTGGGCATCCGCTGCACTTACACCATCCACAACGTATACACCTGGTTCAACGACGCCGAGATGGCCGAGCGCCGGGAATGCCTGGAGGCCTGCCACGGCATTGCGGCGGTAAGCAGCTTTGTGAAAGACTATTTCTGCACCCGCAGCGGCATGCCGGAAAGCCGGGTGGAAGTCATCCCCAACGGGGTCGACTTCGCCGAGCTGGATATCACCGAGCCGCCGCCGGGCCTTGCCACCCGCGCCGCGCTGGGCCTGGCCGAGGACGATATCGTTATTGCGCAGGTGTCCAGCATCAACGCCGTGAAGCACCAGATAGGCATGGTGGGCGTGATGGAGCAGCTGACAAAGCAGAACCCGCGCTTCAAGCTGCTGCTGGCCGGCAATGTGATTGAACCGGACTACAACGAAGCGCTGCTGGCGGTTATAGAAAAGTCGCCCGCCAAAAGCAGCATCATCTTCGTGCCCTATTTTTCGCACCGGCATATGGGCGAGTTTTTGCGCCGGCATGTGGATATCTTCACCCTGCCCACCCTGCAGGAGGGCTGCAGCAACGCCGTGCTGGAGGCTATGTACTGCCAGGTGCCCATGGTGCTTACCGACGTGGGCAACGCCCGCGACGTGCGCGACGTGGCCGCCTGTATTGTAACGCCCACCGCCTACGGCGACGTGCTGAAGCTGCGGCCTCAAACCACCCCCGAGTACGCCCGCCAGAAGGATGCCGCCAACCAGGGCGCCCTGGTGGCCGCCTTTATGCAGATGGCCGAAAACCTGGCAGGCTACCGCGCGCAGGCTGGGGCGCTAGGCGCCGAGGTGCTTGCCGGGCTGGAGACGGAAGCCATGGTGCAGCGCTATTTGGCCATGATGTTTGGCCCCGAAGCCCGGTAAACCCTTTTTACATAGGCGGCTCACAAAATAAGGCAAACGCCCTGTCTGGTATCTCATCAGGCAGGGCATTTTGCGTGGCGCCCGGCCTGGCATTCGCCTTCCCAGTAGTCCCATTTTTTCTATTTTCCCTATTGACTTCATGGAAAAATGGTACTATATTAAATTCGTGCGGCCTTTTGTTCGTTATTTGTTTGTTTAAAGGATTTCCCATTATTTACCCACTGTTGGGGGCACTGCACAGGCACATATTAAGCAGTTTTATACTAAGGGGGAAGAGCAGCAATATGAAAAATCTCAAGGTAGGGAAGAAAATTTTTATCGGCTTTGGGGCCGTGGTGCTGATGATGGTGCTGATGTCTGCCAGCATTATTACCACCACGCTGATGGTTAACAGCAACGCCAATAACGTTCAAATCAGCTCCGATTTGCAAACCGCGGTAAACAACACCCTGGTGGCCGTGGGCAACACGCAAACGCAGGCCAACGTTATTTACAACATGACCAACCCGACCGCCAACGCGAACTTTACCGCGCGCGACACCGAGACGAAGCAGCTGGCGGACAAGGCCATTGCACTGTCTCAGGCCAACCCGGAAACCGGCCACTATACGGCTGAAATACAGGCATTTAGAACAGCCTATGACGCCTGGAGCCAAAACGTATACACCATTATAGCGGTAAACGACCACCTGACCGACCTGGGCAACCAGGGTGTGGCGCTGGCCACCCAGGTATACCAGACCTTCCTGCAGGGCCTGGAGGCGCGCATTGCCGCCGGGGCCCCGCCCGAGCAAAGCGCCCTGAACCTGCAGTCCCTGGATGACATGGGTATCATCCGGCAGGGCCTTGGGCACATCCGCGACACCTTCGACGGCGCCGAGGCCGATGTCCTCATTGCCGATATCGATGAAGTCATCACCATTCTGGAGGGCTCCATCGCCATCGCCGACTCCCCTTCGGTGGCCGAAAACCTGCAAACCGCCCTGGACGCCTGCCACGCACTGAAAGACCTGATTGACACCTTTGTGGCCGAGAACGACAGCGCCTGGACCCTGGTGAAAACCACCGAAGCCGCCGGCGAGGACAACCTTGCCCAGATCTCCCGCCTGGCCGAGGCGCTGGATGTCGACATGGCGGGCGGTATCGCCGCCACCACGGGCCTGGTGCAAACCACCATCTGGATCGTGATCGTGGTGGCCGTCCTCTCCATCGCCGTGGCGGTCATTATGGGGCTTTACATTTCCCGCCTCATCAAAATCCCCACCCAGGGCCTCAGCTTCTCGCTGAACTACCTGGCCGAAACCGGCAACCTGGAGCTGCCGCCCGATGTGCAGACACTGGCCGCGGAGATTGCCACCCGGAAGGACGAGCTGGGCGAAACGGCCGTGAGCTACGGCATGCTGATGCAGCGGCTGGGCTATATCTCGGGCGAGCTGGATAAAATTGCCAATGGCGATTTGACCGCCACCATTGAAGTGGCCTCTGAAAATGACGCCATGGGCCTGGCACTGAGCCGGATGCTGGAGAAGCTAAACGGGATGTTCAGCAATATAAATAACGCTACCGTGCAAGTTTCTAACGGCTCCAAGCAAATTGCCGACGGCGCCCAGAGCCTGGCCCAGGGCAGCACCGAGCAGGCCGCCTCGGTGGAGGAGCTGTCCGCCTCCATTGGCGACGTGGCCACCAAAACCGAAGAAAACGCCAATATGGCCCACGAGGCCGCCCGCCTGGCCGACACCATTAAAGCCGGCGCCGAAAAGGGCAGCGGCCAGATGGCGCAGATGCTGCAGGCGGTGCAGGAGATCAGCGACGCCAGCCAGCAGATTGGCAAGGTGATCAAGGCGATAGACGACATTGCCTTCCAGACCAACATTCTGGCGCTGAATGCCGCGGTGGAAGCCGCCCGCGCCGGCGAGCACGGCAAGGGCTTTGCCGTGGTGGCCGACGAAGTGCGCAACCTGGCCGGCAAAAGCGCAGAGGCCGCCAAGGACACCGGCACCATGATTGCCAGCTCCATAGAAAAAGCCGAGCTGGGCGCCGCCATTGCCCAGGATACCGCGGCCAGCCTGGCCGAGATCGTGGCCGGCATCAACGAGTCCAGCCGCATTGTGGACGACATTGCCCAATCCTCCAGCACACAAAGCGACGCCATAAGCCAGATAAACCAGGGCATAGACCAGGTGGCCATTGTGGTGCAGCAAAACAGCGCCACCGCCGAGGAAAGCGCCGCCGCCAGCGAGGAGATGAGCAGCCAGTCGGCCATGCTGGCACAAATGGTGGCCCAGTTCAAGCTGAAAGACGGCGCCGGCGCGCCGGCTGCCGGGCTGCCCATGCCGGGTTACGGCACGCCTGCGGCCACTGCCCAGGATGAACCCTACTACTTCTAGGCGCACCAGCTTTTACAAAAGACCGCCCCGCCATATTTCATGGCAGGGCGGTCTTTTTTGCGGCTCTATTCGGGTTTGCGGCCTATTTCATGGTGGCGTAAATGCCAACAATCTCCAGTATCAATGCCACGGCCTGCTCCATCGCCTCCACCGTGATGCACTCGGCCGGGCCATGAAAGTAGTGCCCTCCAGTACCCAGGTCCGGGCAGGGCAAGCCCATGAAGGACAGGCGGCTGCCGTCGGTGCCGCCGCGTATGGGCTGGATGGCCGGCTGCAGCCCGATGGCCCGCACGGCCTGCAGGGCGTTCTCCACCAGGTGGTAGTGCTGCTCTATCACCTCGCCCATGTTGTAGTAGCTGTCCTTTATCTGCACCGCCACGCAGCCCTTGCCGTGGCGGCGCTCTATCTCGGCGGCGGCGGCCCGCACGGCCTGCTTGCGGGCCTCAAAGGTGGCGCGGTCGTGGTCGCGGATGATATAGTGGCTCTCGGCGTGGCCCACGCCGCCCTTGATGTCGTGCAGATGGTAGAAGCCTTCCCGCCCTTCTGTGAACTGGGGGCGCTCCTTTTCGGGCAGCAACATGTCAAACTCTACCGCCAGGCGGGTGGCATTCACCATCACGCCCTTGGCCGTGCCGGGGTGTACCTCCACGCCGGTAAAAGCCAGCCGCACCGCCGCCGCGTTGAAGGATTCATACGCGATCTCCTCCACCGGGCCGCCGTCCACCGTGTAGGCGTATTGGGCGCCAAAGGCCTCCACGTCAAAGTCTGAGGCCCCCTCGCCTATCTCCTCATCCGGCGTAAAGGCGATGCAGATGCGGCCGTGGGGCACGCCGCCACACAGCAGCCGCTCGCAGGCGGTGAGGATCTCGGCAATGCCGGCCTTGTCGTCCGCCCCCAGCAGCGTGCCGCCGCCGGCGGTTATCAGCGTTTGCCCTTTCAGTGCTTTCAGCTCGGGGAAGGTGGCCACCGCGATGACCGAGCCGTCCTCCAGCATCACGTCTTCGCCATTGTAATTCGGGTGCAGCATGGGGCGCACGTTCTTGCCACTGGCGTCTGGGGCGGTGTCCAGGTGGGCAATAAACCCCAGCGCCGGGGCGGCCTCGCATCCGGGGGTGGCCTCTATAAAGCCGGTGACATAGCAGTGCTTGTCCACGCTGGCGTTCGCAATGCCCAGTGCGTGCATCTCCTTCACCAGCAGGCCTGCCAAATCAAACTGGCGCTTGCTGGAGGGGCGCTGGTGGGCGTTTGACGGCTCAGAGGTGGTGTGCACCTTCACATAGTCCAAAAACCGTTCATGGGCTTGCATGGCGGGTCTCCTTTGCTTGTTAAGTAAGATAACAAAACCCATTCCACATTGCTGGGAACAGGTTTATGTCGCTATGGGGTTTGAGGCCGATGTTTTCAGATATCCAGCGGAATCAGCACCTGGATGGTGCCGTCTTTCTGCTTATACTCGTTCAGTGCCGCCACATTTTTGGTGAAGTGCTCTTTGGCGCCATGGGGCTTCAGGTTGTCGGGGCTCTCCCACTCTTCTATCATCACGATATTGCCCTTGTCCTTGGGGTTTACATACAGGTTGTAGGAGATATTCCCTTCGTCCGTACGGCTGCCATCGGCCAGCGCTTTCAGGTAAGGCATGATCTTCTCAACATCTTCCTCTTTGAAATAATTGTTGGCTACTACACGAATCATCACGGCCACCTCCATTTTTTGGTGATTTAACAATAGCATTTCAGGCGGCGGCTGTCAATCGCCAGCGGCGTTTTTTGGGCGGGCGGCCCAAGCGCGCGCCGCCTGCCCTCGCACTGGCAATATCCCCCGAAACATGCTATAATGTTACAGTTTTATGGCAAACGGGCAAAACATGCGGTGCCCGCCTGCCTGGGTATGAACCAAACTCTCGTTGTGTGAAGAGGAGAAGAAGGACGATGGAAAATCGTGACGCCTCCCACCCCGTTACCGACAAGACCGTCCCGCTGATGATAACCGGCGCGGCGGGTTTTATTGGCCGCAACCTGGCAGCCACCCTGCGGGCCGAGGGCTGGCAGAACCTTTTGCTGCTGGACCTGGACAGCCCCGAGGGCGCCTTGGAGGACTACGCCGGCAAGGCGGCGTTTGTCTTTCATCTGGCGGGGGTGAACCGCCCCCAGAACACCGAGGAATTTTACACCGGCAACGCCGGGCTTACCCAGCGGCTGCTGGCCGCATTGCGCGCCGCCGGCAACAAGGCGCCGGTGCTGCTTTCCTCCAGCGCGCACGCGGGCAACGGCACCGACTATGCCAAAAGCAAGGAGGAGGCCGAGGCCGCCCTGTTTGACCACGCCCGCCTGAACGGCAGCCCGGTGTACGCCTACCGCCTGCCCGGCGTGTTTGGCAAGTGGAGCCGCCCCAACTACAACACCGTGGTGGCCACCTTCTGCCACAACGTGGCCCGCGGGCTGCCCCTTGAGATACGCGACCCCGCCTACGCTTTCGCACTGTGTTACATAGACGATGTGGTGCGCAGCTTTATGGCCCGGCTGGAGGGCACCGCCCCCGCCGGCGAAGCGCCGGCCGCCAGCGGCACCACCTGCGGCATAGACCCCAGCTACGAGGTATCCCTGGGCTGGCTGGCCGGCACCATCCGCAGCTTCGCCGCCACCCGGCAAAACCTCACCGTGCCCGACATGGGCGACGACCTTACCCGCAAGCTGTGGGCCACCTACCTGAGCTTTATACCGGAGAACAAGCTGAGCTACCCCCTGCGCAGCAACGTGGACGACCGCGGCAGCTTTACCGAATTTCTGCGCAGCCATGAGTCGGGCCAAGTGAGCGTGAACGTGGCCAAGCCCGGCATTGTAAAGGGCAACCACTGGCACAACACCAAGAACGAAAAGTTTCTGGTGGTCAGCGGGCGGGCTGTTATCCGGCTGCGCCGTATTGGCACCAAGGATGTGGTGGCGTACCCGGTGAGCGGCGAAAAGCTTGAGGTAATCGACATCCAGCCCGGATCCACCCACAACATTGAAAACGTGGGCGAGGGCGACCTGGTTACCCTGATGTGGGCCAGCGAGCCCTTCGACCCCGACAGCCCCGACACTTATTTTGAAAAGGTGTGAACGCATTGCCCAAGCTGAAACTGATGACCGTGGTGGGCACCCGGCCGGAGATTATCCGCCTGGCCGAGGTGTTGCGCCGGGCCGACCAATACTTCGACCACACGCTGGTGCACACCGGCCAAAACTACGACTATGAGCTGAACGGTATCTTTTTTGAAGACCTGCGCCTGCGCGCGCCCGATATCTTCCTGGAGGTGGCCGGGGGCGATTTGGGCGAAACGATGGGCAACATCATTGCCAAAAGCTACAAGGTGATAGCCGAGCACAAACCCGACGCCCTATTGGTGTTGGGTGACACCAACAGCGCGCTGGCCGCCATCTCGGCCAAGCGCCTCAAGGTGCCCATTTTCCACATGGAGGCCGGCAACCGCTGCTGGGACTGGAACGTCAGCGAGATGATCAACCGCAAGATCGTTGACCACATCAGCGACATCAACCTGCCCTACACCGAGAACGCCCGGCGTTACCTGCTGAGCGAGGGGCTGGACGGCAAGACCCTTTTTGTGACCGGCAGCCCCATGGCCGAGGTGATAAACGCCCACCGCGAGGGCATAGATGCCAGTGATGTGCTGGACCGCATGGGCCTTGCGCCCGGCGGCTATATTTTGCTCAGCGCCCACCGAGAGGAGAACATTGACGACGAAGTCAACTTCCTCAGCCTGATGAACGCCGTAAACCGCATTGCCGAAACGCGGGGCCTGCCCATCATCTACTCCACCCACCCGCGCAGCAAAAAGTTTATTGAAAAGCGCGGTTTTGTCTTCCACCCGCTGGTGCGGAGCCTGCCGCCCTTTGGCTTTTTGGACTACAACAAGCTGCAGCTGAACGCCTGGTGTGTGCTGAGCGACAGCGGCACCTTAAGCGAGGAGAGCGCCCTGCTGGACTTTCCCGCCGTGCTGATACGCACCTCCACCGAGCGCCCCGAGGCGCTGGACGCCGGCAGCATTGTGATTGGCGGCATAAACGGCGCCGACGTGGAGCAAGCCATGGAGCTGGCCGTGACCCTGCACAACAATGGCGAGGCGCTGGGCTTGCCGCGCGACTACAGCGACCTGAACGTGAGCAACAAGGTGATACGCATCATACAAAGCTACGCCAAAATTGTGGACATCACCACCTGGGGGAAACGGCCTGATGGCACATGACGCGAAGCGCCGGCGCATTTTGGTGGTCAGCCAGCACTTCTGGCCGGAGAACTTTCGCATCAGCGACATTGTGGCCGGCTTTGTGGGCGATGACATTGAGGTGGACGTGCTGTGCGGCCTGCCCAACTACCCAAAGGGCGAGTGGTTTGACGGCTACCGCTACACCGGCCCCCGCCGGCAGCAATACGCCGGGGCCCAGGTATTCCGCGCGGGCGAAATACGCCGCAAGGGCAACACCGGCGCGCGCATCTTTTTAAACTATGTCTCCTGGCCCTTCTTCGCGCTGTTCAGCCTGCCACGCCTGGCCGGCCGTCGGTACGACGCCGTGTTCTGCTACGAGACCAGCCCGGTGATGATGCTGTTCCCGGCCATCCTCCATGCCAAAATCCACAAGCTGCCGCTTACCTGCTATGTGCTGGACTTGTGGCCGGACAACCTGTACTCGGTGCTGCCGGTGAAAAGCCCCTTTTTGCGCGGCATTGCCCAGAAGGTAAGCGACTGGCACTACCGCCGCTGCACCCGCCTTATTGCCATGAGCGACGCGCTGGCCGAGCGCCTGAAAGCCATTGCCGCCACCGCCAAGCACCCGCCGCAGGTGGCCGTTATCCCGCAGTACAGTGAGGACTTTTACGGGCAGGACATCCCTGATGACGCCTTAAAAGCGCGCTTTGCCGGCTTTTTCAACCTCCTGTTTGCCGGCAACATCAGCCCCGCGCAAAACCTGGAAAACCTGGTGCGGGCAGTGAAACTGGTAACCGCCCGCCGGCCCGCCGCCAAGCTGCGGGTGCTGCTGCTGGGCGACGGCATGAGCCGCGAGGCGCTGGCCCAGGCCATAAAAGCCGAAGGGCTGGACGCACACTTTGAATTCTGCGGGCAGGTACCGCCCGAGGAGATACCCCGCTGGACAGGCATGGCCGACGCGCTGTTTGCCGGGCTGACCCAAAGCGAAAACCTGGGGCTGACGGTACCGGCCAAGATAACCAGCTACCTGGCCGCCGGCCGGCCCCTGCTGGTGGCCATGGAAGGCGAGGGCGCCCGGGTGGCGCAAGAGAGCGGCGCGGCGCTGGTTTCCGGCGCAGGCGATGCCGAAGCCCTTGCCGCCAACATAGAAGCCCTGCTGGACATGCCCGCCGACCAGCGCGCTGCCATGGGTACCGCCGGCCGCGCAGCCTGGCAGGCACACTACCGCCGTGCGCCACTGCTGAAAGCGCTGGAGCGGTTCATTCTGGAGGGACAATGAAAGTACTGGTCATCATTCCCTGCTACAATGAGGAAGCCAACATTGAACAGGTGATCACCCGGTTGCGGGCCGCCTACCCCGAGGGCGACTACCTGGTGGTGAACGACTGCTCCACCGATGCCTCGGCCCGCATACTGGCCGAAAAAGGCTATAACCACCTGAACCTGCCCGTGAACCTGGGCATAGGCGGCGGGGTGCAAAGCGGCTACCTGTACGCCATGGAAAACGGCTACGACATTACCGTGCAGATGGACGGCGACGGCCAGCACGACCCCGCCTACCTGCGCGCCGTGGCGGCCCCGGTGGCCGAGGGCAAGCTGGACATGTGCGTGGGCAGCCGGTTCATTACCAAAAAAGGCTTCCAAACCAGTGCGCTGCGCCGGTTTGGCATTCGCATTCTCAGCGGCCTGATACGCCTTTTGACCGGCGCCAAAGTGAAGGACGTGACCAGCGGCTTCCGCGCCTGCAACCGCAAACTGACCGCCTTTTACGCCGGCAACTACGCCCACGATTACCCCGAGCCCGAGGCCATCATATCGGCGGTGCTGCGGGGCTTTACGGTGGGCGAGGTGCCCGTGGTGATGCACGAGCGCCAAGGCGGCGAAAGCTCCATCAGCCCGCTGAAAAGCGCCTACTATATGGTGAAGGTGTGCATCTCGCTGGTGGTGTACCGCATCATTTTAAGCCGCAAAAAGGGGGATACCTGATGCTGAACATCCCGCCTGCCTTACGCATCACCATGATCGTCGGCTCGGTGATTTACCTCATCATCATCTTTGTGCTGCTGAAACGCAAAAAGCTGAACGTGCAGTACTCCATCATCTGGCTGGCCAGCGCCGTGCTGATGATACTGTTTGCGGTGTTCCCTTATATCATTGCGGTGCTGCGCGATATTTTCAGCATTGAGATGCCGGTGAACCTGGTGTTCACCCTGCTGTTTATCTTTGTGCTGCTGCTGCTGTTAAGCCTGTCCATCATCGTTACCGGGTTTTCGGCGCGCATCAACAAGCTTGTGCAAACCCAGGCGCTGCTGGAGGAACGGGTGCGCCGGCTGGAGGCCCAGCTGAAAGCCCCCAAGCCAGACGAAACGGCACCGCCGCCACTGGCGGCCGATGCCCCCGCTAAAGCCTCGACAGCTTCCACAACAGATCCCGCTGTCACCAACCCTGGACTTCATGCGTGTGATGCAGGCACTCCACGCGACTGAGCCGGTTCCGGCAGAGCATAACAGCGCTTTCAGCATACCCGCCCTTTAAACCCATCCTATAGGACATTTGCCATGTCAAAACTGCACCCCACCCAAAAAAGAAACCGCCGAAAAACCGGTTTGATTGCCGGTTTTTCGGCGTTGTTGGCGCTGGTGGTATTGTTTTTTGGCTTTGTAGCGTTTGTAAACGCCACCACCCAGCCCGCGCCGGAACCGGCGGTGGCCACGGCCGACCCGCTGCAAACCGAGCGGGACACCGTGCGGGCGCTGCTGGCCGGCTACCCCCTGGAGGCCTACAACCAGCTGAATGAGCGCCTGCTGCTGACACTGCTGATTGAAGCGCTGGAGGAACCCTTTGACACCATTGCGCTGGGCAGCAGCCGGGTGCTGCAGGTAAACAGCGACGTGGCCGACGGCGGCCGCTTTTACAACTGCGGCGTGAGCGGCGCCGACTACCGCGACATTATGACCACCTTTTATCGCTTTGAAAAAGCCGGCAAGCTGCCCAAAACGGTCATCATCGGGCTGGACGCCTGGCTGCTGAACCCCGACCCGGAGTCTTTGCCCGCGCGCAGCGACGGCGCGCTGTTTGCCGAGCTTCTGGTGCAGCGGCTGGGCTACGACGAGACCTGGCGCCCGCCGGGCTATGTGGAAAACACCGAGGAGGCCTCGGATGACACGGACACATCGGCAGCCGACGCCCCGGATGCCGCATCTGATGCCGGGCAGGAGGCCACATCCGACGGCGGCGGCTTTTTCAGCCTGCTGAGCCTGGCCCGCTTTGCCGAAAACCTGCCCGCCTTTTTTGGCGGGGGCGGCGATGCGGCGTCCGACACCAGTGCCAGCCTGGAAGAAGCCCCCTGGGTACCCGGGGAGGCCGTGCCGGTGGTGCAGGGCGACCCCACCCGGCAATACAGCGAGGTAAAGCAGCCCGACGGCCAGGCCCTTTACCCCGTAAGCTACCGCGAAGCCGACACCGAGCTGGTGGAGCAAAAGGCCCAGGCCCAGGCGCTTACCTTCCTGCGCATGGGCGGCTACACGCAGCCCGACGCCGAGCTGTGCGGGATGTTCCACCGGTTTATCCAGTATGTGCGGGCCTGCGGCGTGGATGTGGTGTTCCTGCTGACGCCCTACCACCCCACGGTGTACACCTACGCCACCGAGTACGCCGACCAATACACCGGCTTCTTCCAAACCGAGCCATGGTACACCTGGTATGCCAAGCACTATGATATCCCGCTGTACGGCAGCTACAACCCCTGTGTTACCCAAAACTATGGCGGCGATTTTTACGACGGCCTGCACATCAAAGGTGAGGCCATCCAGCAGTTTTTCCCGGGGGTGCGCGCCATTGAAAACGCGCAGGCCGGCGGCTTGCCCGCTGCCAGCCACTGGCTGCAAACGGGCGAACGGATAGACTACCCCGCCGCCGATGCCATTGTGCGCGAAAAATACGCCATTCCCGCGCCCGAAACCACCGCCCCGCTGCTGGACGTAACCATTGGCGGCGCCCTGTGCTATGTGGTGGCACGCTACGCGGAGGACGGCACCCTGCTGGCCCGTTACGCGGTAAGCCGCACCGAGGGCGTCATCCACCGGTGGGACACCGACCTGAACGCCTGGGAAATCGACCGGCGGTTCAATGTATAGGCAGCCAAATAGCAAGAGGGCAGGCTCTCCCCTGCCCTCTTTTTTTATCCCTGTTTTAAACCAGGCGCTCGTATAGGTGAAAGCGATCCAGGCCGTAGACGGCCAAGCCCAGGTCTACCGTGTCGATGTAAGTATAGCCGCACTGCTCATACAGGCGGATGGCCGGCGTGTTTTTGCGGAAAACGTCCAGCCGCAGTGACCGCATGCCCGTGGCCTGCGCCTGCCGCTGGGCAAACGCCAGCAGCGCCCGGCCCACGCCGTGGCGCAGGTAGTGCGGGTGCACCACAAAGGTGCGGATGACAAAAACCTCGGAATAATCGCAGTCTGCCAGCCACTTCACCGGCATAAAGGCCGGCTCGGGCCGGTGGCTGAGAATGATGGAGCCGGCGATGTCGGCCCCGTCTTTGGCAACAAACAGGCTGTCTTCCTCCAGGCCGCGTTCAGCGTCCCGCCGGGTGGGGTATATGCCTTTTTCCCAGCCGGGCCAGTTCACGCCGCGGGCCAAATGGTCGTGCACGGCGTTGTATAGTGCTTCCAGGGCGTTGGCGTCGCCGGGCTGGCCCTGTACAATTTCAAGTGGCAAGGGCGGTGGTCTCCTTTGGGGTCGCTTTATTTCTCCATTTCCAAAAACTGCACGCTCAGCGGCGGCATGCGGTAGCCGCCGCCAAAGTCTGCCATTTGGCCGGTGAGCAGGTCCCTGGCCGTGCCGGCGCCGGCGTCAAAGTGGGCCACATGCTCCGCGTTTGCCGCGTTCACCGCCACCAGCAGCCGCTGTCCGCCGCCGCTGCGCTCAAAGATAAACTGCGGGTTGGTAAGGTAGACCTGACGGTAGCTGCCACCAGCCAATGCCGGGGCACTGGCGCGGATGGCGCAAAGCTTGGCCAAGGTGGCAAACAAATCATTCTCCACCGGCACGTCAAAGGCCGGGCGCAGCGCGGCGTCGCCCTGGCGCTTGCCGCCCTCGGCGCCCCACTCGCTGCCATAGTACAGGCAGGGAACACCCGGCATGCCAAACATCAGGCCATACAGCAGCGGCAGGTGGGCTTTATCCTTCAGCATGGTGGCCAGGCGCGTTACGTCGTGGTTGTCGGCAAAGTTCAGCAGCGGCAGCCCACGGTATAGCGTCCAGTCCTCGGGGCCAAACTGGCGGTTCAGGCTGTAGGCGATCTCAAACATGTTCAGGCTGTTGAAGCTGGAATACAGGCCCTTGTAGCACTCGTAGTTGGTGGCGCTGTCCAGCTTGTCGGGGCCAATCATGGTGTTGTAGTCGCCGTGTATCATCTCCCCCACCAGGAAGAAATCGGCCTTTTTGCTGTTTACATAGCTGCGCAGCTTTTGCAAAAAAACCTCGTGCAGCAGGTAGGCCACGTCCAGGCGGATGCCGTCGATGCCAAACGTGTCTATCCAGCCGCCCACGGCGTTTAGGATATGCTGCACCACCTGCGGGTTGTGCAGGTTCAGCTTCACCAGGTCGAAGTGGCCCTCCCAGCCCTCGTACCACAGGCTGTCGCCATAGCTGCTCTGCCGGCCAAAGTCCAGGATGAACCAGTCCTTGTAAAGCGAATTCTCGCGGTTTTTCAAAACGTCCTGAAACGCCCAAAAGCCCCGGCCCACATGGTTGAACACGCCGTCCAGCACCACCCGGATGCCCGCGGCCCGCAGGGCCTTGCACACGGCGGCAAAATCGTCATTGGTGCCCAGGCGGTTATCGATGCGGGTGAAGCAGCGGGTGTCGTAGCCGTGGGCGTCGCTGGCGAACACGGGGTTGAACAGCACGGCGCCGGCGCCCAGCTTTTGCAGGTGGGGAATCCAGCGCGTCACCTTCTGGATACGGTTCTCTTCCACGTCATCGTTCTGCGGTGGCGCGCCGCAGAACCCCAGCGGGTATATCTGGTAAAACGTTGTTTTTTCAAACCACATAACGGTTGCTCCTCTATTGCCACCGCCGGCGGGCGGGGTGCGGGCGGGGGTTCCAGTATAACACATGCACGGCGTTTTGTCTCTTTACGGCCGGGCGCATACCGGGTATACTGGTGGCAGACTATTTTATGGGAGGTATGACATGGAATACCGTAAAAACCCGAAGAACGGCGACGACATATCCCTTTTGGGCATGGGGATGATGCGCCTGCCTGTAGCGGACGGCAAGCAGGATCAGATTGAGGAAAAAACCGCCAGGGCCATTGTGGACGCCTGCTACCAGGGCGGGGTGAACTATTACGACAGCGCCTACTACTACCACGACGAAGCCTCGGAGCCTTTTACCGGCAAGGCGCTGGCCAACTACCCGCGCGGCAGCTACCGCCTGGCCACCAAGCTGCCGCTGTGGGATATGAAAAGCCTGGACGAAGCCAAAGCCGCCTTTGAGACCCAGCTGAAACGCCTGAACACCGACTATGTGGACTATTACCTGATACACGCGATGGATAAAGACGTGTTTGCCACCTTCCGGCAGCTGGAGCTGACAGGCTGGCTGGACAGCCTGCGCCGCAGCGGTGCGATAAAGCAGATGGGCTTTTCCTTCCACGCAAAGCCCGAGTTGCTGACCGAGATACTGGAACACTATAATTGGGACTTTGTGCAAATACAGCTGAATTACATCGACTGGGAGTTCCAGAACGCCCGCGAGCAGTATGAGATTATTGAAAAGAAGGGCCTGCCCTGCATTGTGATGGAGCCGGTGCGCGGTGGCCGCCTGGCCGACCTTGGCCCAGGTGGCAACGCCGTGCTGCAGCGGCAGGCGCCCGGCAAAAGCATTGCCAGCTGGGCCATGCGCTATGTGGCCGCCCTGCCCAATGTGCTGACGGTGCTAAGCGGCATGTCTTCTGCAGAGCAGGTGCAGGACAACCTGGCCACCTTCAGCAACGTTACGCCGCTTTCCGCGCAGGAAACAGCCGTGCTGGAGCAGGCCGCCGAGCTGTTCAAGGCGGCCGCCACCATCCCCTGCACCCAGTGCCGCTACTGCATGCCCTGCCCGGCGGGGGTGGACATCCCCGGCCTGATGAACCTGCTGAACAAGGTCGCGTTCGACGGCTCCACCTTTGGGCTGCGCCAGCGCTACCCCCACTTCCCCGAGGAAAACAACGCCTCCCACTGCACACAGTGCGGGCACTGCGAGTCGGTTTGTCCGCAGCATATCCCCATTATGGCCACGCTGGAAAAGCTGGTGGCAGATACCGCGCCGGCGGCGGACTAGCCACGCCGCATGGGGAGTGCTCCTTGTGTGTTGTTTAAGGCGGGCGCAAAGCCTGCCGCCCTCGAGGGCGCGGGGTATTCCACTCCGGAACTACCTTCCGCGCCGCCCCGTGTACAACATAAAGACGTTGTTCACGGTTCGGCTTGCGGCTGACGTTCTCTCCGGGAACACCCCACACCCTCAAGGGCTGGAATCCTGCATGCTTAAAAACAACGCGAAGGGACACTCACCGCCGCATGACCGGCATTGACAGCCCCCCCGGGGCTGTGGTATGTTTTGTATGCAAAACCCAAAACCGAATACTGCGGCCGGGTGGGGCTAACCGCCCCGTGGCGGGCAACTTGCCCGCCAAAACAGGAATGGGGTGCAAATCCCCAACAGGGCCGCTGCTGTGAGAGGGAGGGCGCTTTAGCGCTGCTTTTGGCTTGTGACCAACGGGAACAAAAACAAAAGCACACCACCGCATCGTGAAGGGCGCTCCGTAAGGGGTGCGCCTGAACGGTGGAGGCCGAAGGCCGACGCGGTGGGTAAAGTCTCCTTTATTGCGCCCAATAGCCACTGGGAAACCGGGAAGGCGGGCGCGGGCCGGGCTGTACCATCCCGGCCGCCTCAAGTCAGAAAACTTGCCCGGCTGCTTTGCGCTTTGATTCTCCGGACTTCGAGGATGCGCAGGGCTTATTGCCGCTATTTTTCTGTTTTCATCAGATATTCGGCCTTGGCAAGCCTTGTACAGCCGCGTTCCGCAGAACGCGGCTTTTCTCTTTGCCGCGCGCAAACCCGTTTGGTTTGGGAACACCACCCGGCCTCGCCCGGAAGAGGAGAATGCCCCATGAAAAAGCTTGTATCGCTGGCACTTGCCTGCCTGTTGGCCGTCGCGCTTGCGGCCTGCGGCAGCCCCGCCGGCAACACCCCAGAAAGCGCGCCCGGCAGCACCCCCGCAAGCAGCACGCCTCTGCCCGAAAGCACCCCCGAGAGTACCCCAGACAGCAGCGCAGCCACAGACCTGACCACCGACCGCGCCGGCAATCCCATCACACCACCGGCACAGGTGAATGGCATCGTCTCGATGGCGGCCTCCACCACCCGCACCCTGTACGACCTGGGTCTGGCCGACAAGCTGGTGGCCATTGACACCTACTCGGCCGCAAACCTGCCCGAGGACATGGCCGCCGAGCTGCCCCAGCTGGACATGATGGCGCCCGACCTGGAGCTGCTGGCCTCGCTGGCGCCCGACATTATTTTCGTCTCTCCCCTGTCCTCCGCCGGCGGCGAGGATATTTACGCCCCCCTGCGGGCCTCCGGCACCTGTGTGGCCGAGGTTCCCTCGCCCGATTCTATTGCCGGCATTTTTGAGGATGTGCAGTTCATTGCCGCGCTGTGCGGCGAGGCCGCCGCCGGCACCGCACTGGTGGCCGGCGCCCAAACCCAGCTGGATGAGATTGCCGCGCTGGTGGCCACCACCCAGGACCGCCCCGGCGTATACTTCGAGGTGAGCCCCGCGCCCAACTGCTACAGCACCGGCAGCGGCACCTACTTGAATGAGATGATTGCCCTGGCCGGCGGCACAAACGTGTTTGAAGACCAGGAAAGCTGGATTGGCGTGACGGAGGAATCCATTGTGCTGGCCGCGCCCGACGTAATTTTCACCGTGGCCGACTACCTGGAAGACCCGGTGGGCGAGATACTGGCGCGCACCGGCTGGGAGACCATTCCCGCGGTTGAAAGCGGCGCCGTGGCGCTGATAAGCCCAGCCGACTCCCAGCAGCCCACCACCCACGTGGTGGACGCGGTATGGGCCATGCTGGCGGTCATCCACCCCGAGCTTTCCGCCCGGCAGGCAGCCTGACCCTGGTGACATAAAACAACCCCGAAGCGGTTCATCTGAAGTGCACCCCAAAAGTTAGACAGTATGATAAACTGTTTAATGGAAGGGGTGCATTTTCATGCCTAAAGGCATACCACACAGCGGAGCGTTCAAGCGAGAAGTGATTGAACATATGCGCAACG
>JAAYCI010000084.1 GCA_012729855.1 Oscillospiraceae bacterium | reverse complement strand
TTTTTTGCGCGTCTTGGCCTGAGCCAATTCGTCGGTTAGCCCCGACAGGCTTAGCTGTTTATTCATGCTCCTATTTTACCATATCGTAGAGTTTACCGCATCCTTTTTCTGTGCGGTGTTGCCCTAACTCCATACTTCATGCTTATTATCTCTTCGGCACATCAGCAGCCCTGCGCTTGCAGGTGTGGTTGCCTGGTGCTGGCGCGGCGGCGCCTGGCACAAGCCACTTATCTAGGCGGGCAACGTCAGTGTGCCGAAGCTTGCCGCTTCCACGTGGCAGGCGCCGACGTGGCAATGCCGGGCCGACGCACCTGCAAGCGCACAGAACTCCGTTCACACTAGCTTCTGGTTATATCCACCACATCTTTTATCCGCCGCAGCCGCGCAATCACGTTGTTCAAATGCTCGGTGTTGCGTATGCCTATCATGGCGTTCATGGCCGCCTTGCCGTCGCTGGTGCGGCGGGCGCTCAGGCTGTACACCGGCACCCGCATGTCGGCCAAAAGGCTGCTCACATCCACAAACAGCCGGTCGCGGTCCAGCGCGGTTATCTCCAGCGTAGAGGTAAAGCTCTCCTGCACACCCTCGGCCCAGCGCGCCTCCACCCATCGGGGCGAGGTATTGGCCTCGCTGGCGTTGTGGCAGTCCCGCTTGTGGATAGACACCCCGTACCCCCGCGTGATGAACCCCACAATGTCATCGCCCGGCAGCGGGTTGCAGCACTTGGCAAACTTGATCAGCACGTTGCCCAGCCCTTCCACAATCACGCCCTCGCTGGCCTTTTGCTGCTTGGGCTTGGGCGGTATGGCAAAGGTCTCGGCGGGGTCGCCGGCTTTCACCAGCTTGGCGTATTCTTCCTTTATCTTGGGCATCAGCCGGGCAATGGTAATGCCCCCGTAGCCAATGGCGCCGTACATCTCCTCGGCGCTGTTCATCCGCTGGCGGCGGGCCACCGTCTCCATCAGCTCGTCATAGTCGCCCGCGGGTATCGAAACAAGGCTGCGCCGCAGTTCTTTGTCCAGCGCCGTCTTGCCCTCTGTAATATTTTCTTCCTTGCGTTCTTTTTTAAACCAGTTGCGTATCTTGCTGCGCGCTTCCGACGTGGTCACAATGTTCAGCCAATCGCGGCTGGGGCCTTTGTCCACGCTGCCGGTCAGCACGTCTATCACCTCGCCCGTCACCACCTTGTGGTCTATGGGCACAATGCGGCCGTTCACCTTGGCGCCCACCATGCGGTTGCCCACCGCACTGTGTATCGCATAGGCAAAATCTATCACCGTGGCGCCGCTGGGCAGGTCAATCACATCCCCCTTGGGGGTAAACACATACACCTGCTCGGGCAGCAGCTCGCTCTTGATATGCCTAAGCAAATCGCCGCTGTCCTCGCTGTCCCGCTGGCTCTCCAGCAGCTGGCGCACCCAGGCCAGGCGCTCCTCCAGCTTGTCCTGCCCCTGCACGCCGGCCTTGTACTTCCAGTGGGCGGCCACGCCGTACTCGGCCAGCTGCTCCATCTCGTGGGTGCGTATCTGTATCTCAAAGGCCACACCCTCGTGGCTTATCACCGTGGTGTGCAGGCTTTGGTACATGTTGGGCTTGGGGGTGGAGATATAATCCTTGAACCGGTTGGGCAGTGGGTGGTACATGTCGTGAATGACCCCCAGCGCCGTATAGCACTCAGGGATGGTGTCCAATATGATGCGCAGCGCGTACTTGTCGTAAATCTCCTCAAAGCTGCGGTTCTGCACAAACATCTTGCGGTAAATGCTGTACACGCTCTTCACCCGGCTGCGTATCTCGGGGTCGTGTACGTCGTTCTCGGCCAGCCGTTCCTGTATGGCCGCCGCGATGGACTCCACATATTCCTGCGCCTTGGCCTTCTGTCCCAAAAGCTCAATAATCTCATCATAGCCAATGGGGTCCAAAATGTGCAGGCTGAGGTCTTCCAGCTCTTCCTTGATGCCCGCAATGCCCAGCCGGTGGGCGATGGGCGCGTACACCTCCATCGTCTCCAGCGCCTTGTCGCGCTGCTTTTGCTCCGGCCAGGCGCTGGCGGTGCGCATATTGTGCAGGCGGTCGCACAGCTTTATCAACATCACCCGCACGTCCTTGCTCATGGCCAGCAGCATCTTGCGCAGGTTTTCGGCCTGCTGCTCCTCCATGGAGGAAAACTGGATGCGCCCCAGCTTGGTCACGCCGTCCACCAGCGCGGCCACGTCTTTGCCAAAGCCGCTGGCCACCTGCTCCAGCGTGTAGGCGGTGTCCTCCACCACGTCGTGCAGCAGCGCGGCCACCAGGGTGTCGGTGTCCAGGCCCAAATCCAGCAGCAGCATGGCCACTGCCACCGGGTGGCTCACATAGGCCTCGCCCGAGCGCCGCACCTGCCCCTTGTGGGCATCGTCGGCCAGGGCATACGCCTTGTCTATCTTCTCAAAATCATAGGGCCGGCCGCTCTTTTCGGCGGCCTGCCTGAACGCCTCGTAGCTTATGGGCTTCACACCGGGGGCGGCCATCACATCACCCCCAGCCGCTGCAGCATCAGGCTGTCGGCCAAGTCGCGCTTTTGGCTCACCTCTACCACGCGGAAGCAGCCGGTCTCCTTGTCGCGCTCTATCAGCCCCAGCTCTTCCAGCGCCGCCAGCGATGTCAGCAGCCGGCCGGTGCTGTCCTCACCCAGGCGGGAGAGCAGCGGCCGTAAATCACTGCAGCGCACCGCGCCATGGCCATTCTTCAGGTAACGGTACACCGCCACCGTGTTGTCCCGGCTGGGCGCCAAAAGCACCGACTGCGACTCCGTCTGCGGCTGCCAGCCGGCGTAAAAGCTCTCAAACAGCGCGCTCTGCACCACATGGTCTTCCCCCATGCCCGCCGGGCGCACCTCTATGATATTGGCCGATACCTGCTCGCCCTGCCGCCCCTCAAAGAGGGATAGCCCCAGCAGCACGTCCACCATATCGCCCGCGCGGTAGGCCAGCTTGTCGGGCCCAATGCCAAACAGCACGGCATACAAACAGCCATTGCCCTGCCGCAGGCGCAGCCGGCAGTGCCGGCCCTCGCTCACCGCGTACACCGCCTCCACCATGGCGTTCTGCACCAAAAAGCGGGGCACCGGGTTGCCGCTGCCGCAGGGGGCCATGCGGCCCAGCTGGCGCACCTGTTCCACATTCAGCTCGTCCAGCTGCACGGTGGTGTCGGCCCACACCTCGGGCAGGCTGGGCACCGGCACGTTGTCCATGGCCCACTTGTTCACCCGCCGGCGGAACTGCTCCACATAGTCGCGGTGTATCGAGAACCCGGCGGCCAAATCGTGCCCGCCGTAGCGTATCAAAATATCCTCGCACGAGGCAATGGCCCCATGCAGTGAGAACCCGGCAATGCTCCGCCCCGAGCCCTTGCCCTCGTCCCCCTCAAAGGCGATGACGATGGCGGGCTTGGCGTAGCGGTCCACCAGGCGGCTGGCCACAATGCCAATCACACCCTGGTGCCAGTCGTCCCCGGCTATTATCAGCACGCGGGAGCGCTGCAGTTCGGGGTCGTCCTGAATCTCCCGGGTCACCACTTCCAGTATCTCGCCCTCGGCTTTTTGGCGGGCGGCGTTCTGATCCTGCAGCCCCTGCACAATGGGCAGGGCCTCTTCGTCACTCTCGGCCAGCAGCAGCTGCAGCGCGCTGGTGGCGTCGTCCATCCGCCCGGCGGCATTCAGCCGGGGCGCCAGCGCGTAGCTGATATTCTCCGCGGTAATCGCCTTATCCCCCAGCCCGCAGGCGCGTATCAGCGCGGCCAGGCCCGGGCGGCGGGTGTCCTGCATCACGGCCAGCCCCGCCCGCACAATGGTGCGGTTGTGGCCCGTCAGTTTCATCACGTCGGCCACAGTACCCACGGCCACCAAATCGCCAAACACTTCCAGCAGCTCTTCCGGCGGGCAGCCCTCCAGCGCAGCCAGCAGCATAAACGCCACCCCCACGCCCGACAGCTGCTCCAGCCCGCTGTCGTCGTCGGTACGGCAGGGGTTCACCAGTGCGTCCACCTCGGGCAGGGTGTCGTAGGGCAGGTGGTGGTCGGTCACCACCAGGCCCACCCCCCGCTCGCGGGCGCGCTCGGCCGCCTCAAAGGCTGTGGTGCCGTTGTCCACCGTGATGATCAGCGTAATGCCATGGTCGGCCACCTGGTCCACCACCGTGGGCGACAGCCCATAGTCGTCATCATTGCGGCTGGGCAGCTTGTAATACACCTCGGCCCCCAGCGATTCCAAATAGGTATACATCAGCGCGGTGGAGGTGATGCCGTCCACGTCATAGTCGCCAAACACGGCAATGGCTTCTTCGTTTTCCAGCGCAGTATGGATACGCGCCACCGCCCTGTCCATATCCCGTATGGTCAAGGGGTCGGGCAGGCTGTCGCCCTCGGCCAGCAGCGCCGCCACGGCCTCGGGCGTGTCGATGCCCCGGGCCACCAGCACACTGCACAATAGCTGCCCCGCGCCGGTGGCTTTTGCCAGCACGGCGGCTTTCTCCGGGTCTTGCTCCCGCAAATTCCAGCGGCGGTAAAGCATCTGCCCACCCCCTTTCTTGTTTGGTCATTGGCTGTTACACTCAGCAAACTCGAAACCACCCCGGGCTTCAGGCACACAGCCCGTTGGGCTGCGGCATATCGCCTTCCAAGCGGTATGCTTGCACCGTTCTAAGTCAACTGCGCAAGTTTTTGCGTACGCCTCAAAACAATAGTGTTTTTTTCAAATGCGTTAAGTATATCGCCTATTATAGAGCCATCCTGATTACAGGAATGTCGTTTCTTTCCGACATCGCCGCCCACCCACAGGAAGATTTGCCTGCAGCAATGCCCATTTCATCCTTCACCCGGCCCCCGGCCGGTAGCGCTCCGCTATCTGCCTGGCCACCCGTATGCCGTCCACCGCGGCGCTCATAATGCCGCCCGCGTAGCCCGCCCCCTCGCCACAGGGCCACAGGCCGGGTATATCCAGGCTCTCCAGCCCTTCGCCGCGCGGCATTCGCACCGGCGAGGACGTCCGGCTCTCCACACCGGTCAAAACAGCGTGCGGGGCGTCAAACCCTGGCAACTTCCGGCCAAAGGCAGCCAGGCCGCCGCGCAGCGCACCGGCAATGCCGGCGGGGAACAGTGCGCCCAAATCAGCGGCACGTACCCCGCGCGGGTAGCTGGGCTGCACCGAACCCAGCCGCAACTGCCCTTCCCCGGCGGCAAAACTGCCCGCCGTCTCGGCCGGCGCGGTGTAGTCTTTGCCGCCAGCCGCAAAAGCCGCCCGCTCCAGCAACTGCTGGAAGGCAATGCCCGCAAACGGGTCGGGGCCAAAATCCTCCGGCCCCACCCCGGCCACCAGCGCGGCGTTGGCGTTGGGGCCGCTGCGGGCGTGCAGGCTCATGCCGTTGGTCACCACGCCGCCCGCCTCCGACGCCGCGGCCATCACCGTGCCGCCCGGGCACATGCAAAAGGTATACACCCCCCGCCCGCCCGCGCGGGCGGCCAGTTGATACTCCCCCGGCGGCAAGGCCGGGTGCCCGGCGGCCTCGTGGTACAGGCCGGCATCTATGTCGCGCTGCAGGTGCTCAATACGCACCCCAACGGAGAAAGGCTTTGCTTCCAGTACCACCCCGGCGTCGGCCGCCTGGCGGAAGGTATCCCGCGCCGAGTGCCCGCAGGCCAGCACCAGCACCCCACAGGGCAGAGGCCCGTCGGTGGTCTCAACGCCCACCAGCCGCCCGCCGGCCGTCTTCAGGCCGGTAAGCGTGGTGCCAAACCGCACCTGCCCGCCCAAGGCGCATAAACGCTCGCGCAGTGCCACAAACACTTCCCGCAGGCGGTCGGTGCCTATGTGCGGCCGGCCGCGCCAGGCTATCTCCTGCGGCGCGCCAGCTGCCAGCAGGCGCTCCAGTACCCGGCCACACAATGGGTCGTTAATACGGCTGGTCAGCTTCCCGTCCGAAAAAGTACCCGCGCCGCCCTCGCCAAACTGGATGTTGGCGTCCGCGTCCAGCGGCCCGCCGGCCTCAAAAGCCTCCACCGCGGCGCGGCGGGCGGCCATATCGGGCCCACGCTCCAGCACCAGCGGCGCATGGCCGGCCTCGGCCAGTTCCAGCGCGGCAAACAGCCCCGCCGGCCCCAGCCCGCACACCACCACCGGCCCGGGCAATGCCCCGGCGCCGGGTGCAATGGCAAAGGCCTGCGGCGCGGCCAGCCGCACACCCTGCACTCTCTGTGCCACTGCGGCCTCTTCGGCCACCTGCGGCAGCGCCAGCGCCACGGCGTACACCAGCATCACCCGGCCGCGGCGCGCGTCTACGGACACTTTATGTATCTCCCCGCTGCAGTCGGCCCGGTGGGCCAGGCCGCAGCGGCGTTTGGCCTGTTCAATGGCCTGCTCCGCCTGTGCGTTCAGCGGCAGGCGAATGCCGTCCACCAGCAGCATCAGTTCATCTCGATGCTGCACAGCACCGAATAGTTGCCCGTGGGAATGGTGTGGGTGGCCGACGGCACCACCACCTTGGCCGGAATGGTCTGCTGGTCGTTGCTGGCCGGCACGCCGGAGGCGTCTATCTCCAGCGCAATATCCTCGGGCAGCAGGCTGTTTATCTCATCGGCCGGGCCAAACAGCTTCACGCTCATGGTCTGCATGTCGGGGGTAATGGTGGCGCTGCGCGGGCCATTCTTCACCGATATATTCTCGGCCTCCACCTCAAACACCTTTTCTATCATGCCGGTGGTGTCAAAGCTCACAATGATCTCGCGCTGCTGGTCGTGGTAGCTCAGCCCGCTGCCCTCCGGCAGTTCTATCTCCTGCGGCTCCGACTGCCACCCCGGCGTCAGTGTGGAAGCATCGAAGGTGGCCACGCTCACCGTGTCGCCAATATGCTCAAACGCGCTGGCCGAGCCCACCACCTGCAACGTATCAGGCGTCAGCTGTACCCGCTCGTAAAACCAATCGGTGTCAAAGTAGCTGGGCAGCCCAATAAAGGTGGCCGTCAGCTGGATGGACTTCGACACCATGATGGGCACGGTCACCGTGGTGCTGGTGATGGAAAAATTCAGGTTCATCGCAGCGGTATCCAGCACATTGCCGGCGCTGTCCATCAGGGTCAGCGGCACATCCTGGTAGCTGGTGGTCTCCGTCAGTTCCACGTCGTCCTCCAGCACCGCCACCACCTGCGCAATGCGGTCCAACTCGGTCTTGGCGCCGTCTATGGTCACACGGGCCGGGTCGGCCGTGGGCGTGTCGCGGAAGAAGCCGTCGGCGGCGGTAACGTTGTCCGCCTTTACAGCAATCGGGAACTCCTTGGTCTCCAGCTCCTCAAAAACCAGCGTCACGGTGTGCTTGGGGTTGGAATCCAGCGAATAGCCCGTTGCAATAGCCGACACCTCGGTAATATTGTAGTCGCCAAAATCCACCTTCTCATACAGCAGGCGCAGCTCCTGCGGGCCCGGGCCGGTCACGGCGCTGTAGTCGGGGTACACCGTCACCGACGTTGTGGTCAGCGGCCCAATCACTGAGCCGTCCCCGCTCACCTGTACCTCGGCATACCGGGGGGTCGGCTCGCCCACTATCCGCAAATTTCTGGCCTCGTACATGTCGGCGTTGCGGCTGTAGTCAATGGTTATGGGGGTCAGGCGGCGGGTGTCGCCGGGGTTGATAAACCCGGCCACCAATATCCAGGAAAGCACGGCCAAAATCAGCGCCACCAGCAGGGCGACGCGCCGGTCTTCAAACCAGCCCTTGCTTTTCTTATTCTTTTTCTTCATGGGCGGTCACCTTTGTTTTCCTGCGGAATGGGTTGCGGCGCTTGGGCGCCTCGGGCGGAATCACCTCGCTCACCAGCAGGCTGAACAGGTTCTGCCGGTCCAGCCGGCGAATCATCACGCCATTCTTGGCCAGCGAAATGATGCCGCTCTCCTCGCTCACCACCACCACCACCGCGTCGCTGTTCTCGCTCAGGCCCAGCGCGCTGCGGTGCCGGGTGCCCATGTCGCGGCTAATCTCCAGGTTATTGGAAAGCGGCAAAAAGCACCCCGCCGCCTCTATCTTGGCCTCGCGCACCACCACGGCGCCATCGTGCAGCGGCGTGCCCTCGTAAAATATCGTACCCAGCATCTCCACATTCACATCACTGTGCAGGGCCGTGCCTGTACGGATGATCTCATTCAAGTTGGTGCGTCGCTCAATGGCTATCAGCGCGCCGGTACGCTCCTCCGCCATCCGCTCGGCGGCGTCGCACACCGCCACAATGGCTTTTTGCCAGTCGCCCCGCAGGGTCTCCTCCATGGTGGGCGGCTTTAAAAAACGGGACAACGCCGAGTTCACCTGCCCCACCTGCTCAATGGCGCGGCGCAGCTCCGGCTGGAACACAATGGCCAGCACCACAATGCCAAAGCTGGTAATGGCCTGCAGCACAAACGATAGGGTGCGCAGGTTGGCCAGCTCGGCAATGATATACACCACCAGCAGCAGCACAACGCCCTTTACAATCTGCGACGCCCGCGTGTTGCGCACCAGAATGATGATCTCGTAGATGATAAACGCAATGATCAGCACGTCCAGCAGGTCGGTTATTTTTATCTCGCCAAACAGCACGCCCAGCTTGCCGGTAATGTCACGAAAAAGATCGGTAAACCAGTTGCCCAAGCCATAACCTCCCGTCCGCACAGATTGTTGAAAACGACAGTTTATTATACCACATTTTGGCGCGCATTACAAACACCGCATGCGCTTCCCATAGCATTTTTATCCCCATTATAAGCCACATACCAACTGTACCGCAATGGCGCACCGCACCAAGGTGCGCGCTGCCCGTCGCCAGCGTTAAACAGCATGCAGCAGGGCCACGGCATGGGCCGCAATGCCTTGCCCCGCCCCGGTAAAGCCCAAGCCCTCCTCGGTGGTGGCCTTCACATTTACAGTGTTCTCCCCAAGGCCCAGCACGGTGGCAATGTTGCGCCGCATGGCCGGGATATGCCTTGCCAGCCGGGGCGCCTGGCACACCACGGTAGCGTCCACATTGCCCGCCTGCCAGCCTTCCCGTCGTAAAAGCGCCGCCACCGCTTCCAGCAGCCGCAGGCTGTCGGCGCCGGCGTAGGCGGGGTCATTGTCGGGGAAGTGCCGGCCAATGTCTCCCAGTGCGGCGGCGCCCAGCAGCGCATCCATCACCGCGTGCAACAGCACGTCGGCGTCCGAGTGCCCCAATAGCCCGGTCTCGTGCGGAATCTCCACCCCGCCCAGCACCAGCCGCCTGCCCGGCACCAGCCGGTGTACGTCGTAGCCATGGCCGATTGAAAACCCGCGTTTGGCATTCTGCCGCTCCAACCCCGCCAAATCGCCCGGGGTGGTAATCTTGATGTTGCTCTCCTCGCCCGCCACCAGCTCCACCGCCTTCCCGGCGCGCTCCATCACCATGCAGTCGTCGGTAATGTGCGCATACTCTGTTTCAGCAATGGCCGCCAGCGCTTTGGCATAGGCCGCGCGGTCAAACACCTGGGGTGTCTGCACCGCCACCAGCCCCTGCCGGGGCACGGTGGCCTCCACAAAACCGTTCGCCTCCCGCTTGATGGTATCCCGCACCGCCAACGCAGGCGCGGCCGCGCCTGCCTGCGCCGCGGCTTCAATCACCCGCTCCACCAGCGCCTGGCTGGCAAAGGGGCGGGCGCCGTCGTGTATCGCCACCAACGCGGCCTCGCCGCAGGCGCCCACACCGGCCGCCACGCTGGCTGCGCGGGTAGCGCCGCCCGGCACAATTTTCAGCGGCTTTTCAGGCGGGTGGGTGCGCAGCATCTCGGCCACGGCCTCGCGCTGTGCCCCGGCCACCACCACCAGCTGGTCCACATAGCGGCAGGCGTCCAGCACCGCCACCGCGCGCCGCAGCACCGGCACGCCCTCTATCGGGTGCAGCAGCTTGTCAAAACCCATCCGGCTGGAGGTACCGGCCGCCACAATAATGGCCGCTACCGTGCGTCCGTCTGTCATCGCCCACCCTCCCTGCCGCAACAATATGATTCTTACTATTATAGTCTCCCCGGCAATAAAAGGGAAGGGCGTGCACAATACTGTCACATTATTGGCACGATAATGATAGATTTCGCGCGCACCAGCCGAAAGGGCTTGCAAAATACACTTAAATGGTATACATTGAATGTAGCACCCGTAAGCAAAGGCAAACCCCATGGCAAAGGAGCCCTCATGGAAACCACCAAGTTTGAAATAACCGGCATGAGCTGCGCTGCCTGTTCCGCCCACATAGAAAAAGCCCTGGCCAAGCTGCCGGGCATTGAGAAAGCCCAAGTGAACCTGCTGGCCAACACCATGGTGGCCGAGTACGACCCCGCCGCCCTCTCGCCCGAGGATATTTCCCGCGCGGTGGAAAAAGCCGGCTATGGCGCCAGCCCCCAGGCAAAGCCCGGCACCCAGGTGAAAAGCCATGCCCCTTCACAAAGCCCCGCCAAGGCCGAGCTGGCCGGCATGAAGAAGCGCCTCATCATCTCCCTTTGTTTTTTAGTGCCGCTCATGTATGTCAGCATGGGCCATATGGTTGGCCTGCCGCTGCCCAGCTTTCTGTCGGGCACGGCAAATGCCGTTTCCTTCGCGCTCACCCAGTTTATCCTCACGCTGCCCATCGTGCTTGTAAACCATAAATACTTCACAGGCGGTTTTCGCGCCCTGTGGCACCGCGCCCCCAACATGGACAGCCTCATCGCGTTGGGCGCCTCGGCCTCGCTGGCCTACGGCCTCTTCGCGCTCTACCGCATGAGCTGGGGCCTCGGCCATGGCGACACCGCCCTGGTAGACCACTACATGCACGAGCTCTATTTCGAGAGCGCCGCCATGATCCTCGCCCTCATCACGCTGGGCAAAACGCTGGAGGCCGTCAGCAAGGGCCGCACCGGCGCCGCCATCAGCGCCCTGATGGACCTCGCCCCCAAAACCGCGCTGGTCATCCGCGGCGGGGCCGAGGTTGAAATCCCGCTGGAGCAAGTCGCCCCGGGCGACGTGCTGGCCGTGAAGCCCGGCGCCCGCGTGCCGGTGGACGGCGTGCTGCTGGAGGGCCACAGCGCGCTGGACGAAAGCGCCATCACCGGCGAGAGCATCCCGGTGGAGAAGCAGGCCGGCGACACCGTTACCGGCGCCACCGTCAACACCAGCGGCTACTTCACCATGCGCGCCACCCGCGTGGGCGACAACACCACCCTGGCCCAAATTGTTGCGCTGGTGGAGGAAGCCGGCGCGTCCAAAGCGCCCATCGCCCAGCTGGCCGATAAGGTCAGCGGCATCTTCGTGCCCGTGGTCATGGCCATCGCCGTGGTTTGCCTGGCGGTGTGGCTGCTGGTGGGCAGCGGCTTCGAGTTTGCCCTCGCCCGCGCCGTCACCGTGCTGGTCATCTCATGCCCCTGCGCGCTTGGCCTGGCCACCCCGGTAGCCATCATGGTGGGCACCGGCCGCGGCGCCAAAAACGGCATCCTCTACCGCAACGCCGAAGCGCTGGAGACCTTCAGCCACGTCGACACCATCCTGCTGGACAAAACCGGCACCGTCACCGCCGGCAAGCCCCAGCTGACGGACCTCATCCCCTTCGGCCGCAGCGAAGACGCCCTGCTGGCCCTGGCCGCCGGGCTGGAGGCCAAAAGCGAACACCCCCTGGCCCTGGCTATTTTGCAGGCGGCCGGCCGGCGTCAGCTGGCCCCGGCAGATGCCAACGGCTTTGAGGCCCTCAGCGGGCTGGGCCTGCGGGCCACCGTGGCCGGTAAAAGCTGCCTGGCCGGCAACGCCCGCCTCATGAGCGAAAACGGCATCGACCTCACCCCCGCCGGCCCCCTGCCCGCCCAGCTGGCCGCGGCCGGCAAAACCCCGCTCTACTTTGCAGAAGACGGCCAGCTTGCCGGCCTCGTCGCCGTGGCCGACCTGCCCAAGCCCGGCAGCGCGCCCGCCATTGCCGCCCTGCGCCAGCGGGGCCTGCGGGCCGTCATGCTCACCGGCGACAACACCGCCACCGCCGAGGCCGTGCGGCAGATGGTCGGCCTGGACGAAGCCATTGCCGAGGTGCTGCCGCAGGACAAGGACGCGCAGGTGCGCACCTTTATGGCCGCCGGCCACAAGGTGGCCATGGTGGGCGACGGCATCAACGACGCCCCCGCCCTCACTCGGGCCGACGTCGGCATCGCCATTGGCGCCGGCACCGACGTCGCCATCGAATCGGCCGACGTGGTGCTGATGAAGAGCGACCTGGCCGACGCCGTCACCGCCTTCGACCTCTCGCGCGCGGTGCTGCGCAACATCCGTCAAAACCTCTTCTGGGCTTTCATCTACAACATCATTGGCATCCCCATTGCCGCCGGCGTGTTCTACGCCGCCTTCGGCTGGGTGCTCAACCCCATGTTCGGCGCCGCCGCCATGAGCCTGTCCAGCATTTTCGTGGTCACCAACGCTTTGCGGCTCAACTTCTTCAAGCCCAAGCCCCTGCCCACCGTGGCTGCCACCCCACCCCCTGGCGGCGCCACCCTCTCGGCCCAGGCGCCCGACCCCCTGCCCGTCATCACCCCTGTAAACGCAGACCCACCCCAACCCATAGAAGAAAAGGAGCACACCCCCATGGACAAAACCATCAAAATTGAAGGCATGAGCTGCGCCCACTGCACCGGCCGGGTGGAAAAAGCCCTGAACGCCCTGCCCGGCGTCACCGCCACAGTAAGCCTGGACGAGCAGGCCGCCCACGTGCACACCGACGGCAACATCCCCGACGACACCCTGCGCGCCGCCGTCACCGACGCCGGCTACGAGGTGGTCTCCATCCACTGAAAAAGCCATGCAAAACTGCGGGCCCGGCATTGCCTATGCTGGGCCCACAGTTTTTTGGGCGCATGCTGCATCCACGCAACGCCTTGACGCCCGCCCTCCCCCGGCAACGGTTTGAAAACCCCCAACCGGGCAGCATTGTGGCCAGCTTGCCGCCTGGCATGATTGGCCGTCTCCCCGCACATGCCCATCCACACACAAACAGAAACCCCGCGGCACTGAAGTGCACCCCAAAAGTTAGACAGTATGATAAACTGTTTAATGGAAGGGGTGCACTTCAAAATGCCGGCACTTTTTTGTGCAGCATCTCTGCCTTCATGTAAAAAAGCAGCCGCCCACAGGCAGCCGCTTTGTTTATTTTACATCACACCGGGTTTTTTATCATATCGCTCGCGGCCTTCCATACTTTTATGATGCGGCGGTCCCGCTCGGCGTACACGTCCTCTTTGCTGCGGCCGCCATAGTCATAAAAACCCTTGCCGGTCTTCACGCCATAATGCCCCTGCTGGTACAGCTCCTCCTGCGCGCGCCCCTCAGACTTGGGCGGCACATAGGGGTTGGAGGTGCGAATATGATGGCGGGAATCCAGCCCCGTAAAGTCGGAGCGCTGCACCACGCCCAGCACCACCCCCCGCAGCATCAGGCTGGACTTTATCGCCAGGTCCAGCTCCTCGGGCGACACAATCGCCTCCTCCAGCATCCAGGACACCTCGTTCTCTATCGCCCCCTGAATGCGGTTTAAAATAAACCCGGGCACATACTTGTCCAGCACAATGGGTATTTTGCCCATCTTTTCGTATATGGCGCGCATGCCCTCTACCACGTCGTCGGTGGTGTGCTCGCCGCGCACCAGCTCCACCAGCGGTATCAGGTGGGCCGGCGCCACATAGTGGGTAATCAGCGTGTCCGGCAGGCGGCGCTTTGGCACCAGCGGGAAAATATCCATCCCCGAGGTATCGCTGGAAAACAGCACCCCCATCGGGCACACGGCATCCAGCTGCTCAAACAGCGCTGTCTTGGCGGCGGGGTTTTCGGTGATGGTCTCCATCACCCAGTCGCAGCCCTCGGCGGCTTCCTCCAGGCTGGTGGTAAAGGTTATCCGCCCCATGGCGTCGCGCGCGGCGGCTTCGCAGGTCAGCCCCTCCTCAGCCATCAGTGCAAGGCCCGTTTCCATCACCGCTTTGGCGCCCTCCAGCGTGGCCGCCGTGCGGGAGTACAGCCGAACCTGATAGCCATACAGTGCAAACTCCTGTGCAATGTTGGCCCCCATCGTGCCGGCGCCAAAAATCCCAATGGTCTCTATCGTCCGCATCAAAGCCCCTCCTGTCTGTTTTCCGCATAGGCAAATCCGCCTGCCCACAGGCCGGCGGATAAGGCACCATCTTTCAGTTTTTCATCTTGTTCAAGTGGTTTATCAAATGCCCGGTAATCTCATCCAGCGGCAGCTGGGTCATTACCGCGCCTTTGTTATAAGCCATCATCGGCATGCCGTACACCACGCTGGTCTCCTTGTCCTGCCCTATGGTGTAGGCCCCAGCCTTGCGCATCGTCAAAAGCCCCTCGGCACCGTCGCCGCCCATGCCGGTCAATATAATCCCCACCGCCTTGGCGCCGGCCACCTCGGCCACCGACTCAAACAATACCTCCACCGAGGGGATATGCCCGTTCACCTTCATCCCCTTCTTGGAGCTTACATAGTAGCCCTTGGCGTCACGGTGCAGCCGCATCTGGTGGGCGCCGGCCGCCAGTATCATCAGCCCTTTTTCCACCCGCATGCCGTCCCTGGCTTCCTGCACCCGCATCTTGCACTCGCGGTTCAGGCGCTCGGCATACATGGCGGTAAAGCCCTCCGGCATGTGCTGGGTCATCAGCACCGGCGGAAAACCGGCGGGCAAGTCGCGCACCACCGCCAAAATAGCGTCGGTGCCGCCGGTAGACGCCCCAATGGCCACCACCACGTCGGTGGGCGCGCGGGTAAGCATGGCCACGGTGTGGGCCTTGCTTTTGTGAAACGCCATCTTGGCCCCCACGTTGGCCGAGGCCGCAATCTTGATGGTCTGCACCACCCGCTTCAAAAAATCGGTGCTGGTCTCGCCGGCCGAGGGCTTGGCAATAAAATCCACCGCGCCGTTCTGCAGCGCCGACAGCGTGACCCCCGGCGTACCCGAGATGACCACCACCGGTATCTTGTACCGGGGCAACAGCGCCTTCAAAAACTCAATGCCGCTCATCTTGGGCATCTGTACGTCACAAATTATCACATCAGGCTGCACCGTCGGCACCAGCTCCAGCGCCTCCAGCCCGTTGGAGGCCAGGCCGGCCACCTCCATTTGCGGTTCCCGCCCAATGGCCGACTTTAACGTACCCTTGAAAAAAGGGGAATCATCCACGATCATGACCCGGATAGGCGCCATGGTGTTGCCTCCTTGCGTTGGTTGTCATTGTCCGGGGTGCCGCATTCGCCAAAAACGGGCCTGCACCCTGCTCAGGGGTCGCGCCGGAAGATGGACGGCTTGACCATCCTGAACTGGCTGCTGTTGCGGTCCACATTCTCCGAATGGCTGATGAAGAAATAGAACCCCGGACGCGTCCAAGTGTAATACTTGTTGATCAGTTCATTTTTGCGCTGCTTTTCAAAATAGATCATCACGTTGCGGCAGAAGATGATCTCAAACGGCGCCGAAAACCGGAACGGGTCCATCAGGTTCACCGTCTTGAAGGTCACCTTCTGGCGCACGGCATCCTTCACCCGGTATTCATCCCCGCCCATGTGGTCGAAATACTTGGTCTTCCAGCCGGTGGGCAGGTCCTTCAGGCCCTCTTCCAGGTATACGGCCTTCTGCGCCTCGGCCAGCACCTTCTGCGAGATATCAGACGCCAGCAGCGAAATCTTGGGCGCATTCCCCTTGCCGGCATAGTAGTCCATAATGGTCATGGCCAGGGTGTAGGGCTCCTCGCCCGACGAACAGCCCGCGCTCCACACCCGAATCTCCCGCTTGCCGCCCGCCCGGTCAAACTCGGGCAGCACCACATCGCGCACATAGTCGAAATGCTCTTTTTCGCGCATGAAGTAGGTCAGGTTGGTGGTCAGCTTGTTCAGCAGCAGGTTCACCTCGGTGCCGGTTTTGTCGGCCATCACAAACTGGATATAGTCTGTGAAATTGGCAAACCCCTTCTGCTGCAGTGTGGTGGTCAGCCGGCCCTGAATGAGCACCCGCTTCTTGGACAAGTCAATGCCAAAATTTTTCAGCACATAGTCCCGCAGTGTAGTAAACTCTCTGTCGGTTAACTCTATCATAGCAAACCGAGACCCCCTGTTCAAGTTCAATTTTATGAATTATGCAAAAAAACAGCAGCACACCGGCAGAAGCCTGTGCCGCTGTTTATTTGGTTGGTTTACCGCTTACCCTATATGCAAGATATTGTCATCTTCCAAAATGGTCTCGCAGTTCAGGTTCATCACCAACATGTCGCCCACGCGGGACACGCTGGTCATGTAACGGTTGTTGTTCACGGTGGAGAACTCCGGCAGCGACGACGTGTCCACCGCCTCGGCCTTTATCACGTTGGAAACGCGGTCCACCACCAGCCCCACGGTGATATCATCCAGCACGGTGATGATCACATTGGTCTGGTCGTCATATTCCCGCGGCATCTGGCCAAACTTCAGCCGTACGTCCACCAGCGGCACTATGCCGCCCCTCAGGTTGATAACGCCCTTCACATAGGCCGGGGTGCCCGGCACCGTGGCAATGGGCTGTACGCCAATAATTTCCAGCACGTTGGTCAGCGGCAGGCCATACATGGTGTCGCCAATAAAGAATGTCAGGCTCTTGCCCTCCAGTTCGTCTCTTTCCACCGATATATCAATAACCTGTGCGGTCACATCTGCCATGATAAAACCCTCCTTGGGCGCCAGATGCGCGCCCTGCTATATGCACCGTTTGCACGGTTTTAATACATCGAGCGCACCATGCTGCTGGAATCGGTGCGGTAGGCCCCCAGCAGGCTGTTGATGTCCAGAATCAGGCTGATGGAACCGTCACCCATGATGGTGCAGCCCGAGAAGCCCAGTTCCTTCACATTGTAGCGGTCAAAGAATTTCGGGAAGCTCTTTACCACCACCTGCTGTTCGCCAATCAGGCGGTCGGTGAAGATACAGGCCTTGCTCTCGCCGCTCTCCACAATGATCAAAATACCTTCCGACAGCTCGGTCACCTCGGTGTCAATGTCGTAGATGCGGTGCAGCCGGATGATGGGGTAGCACTCGCCGCGCACCATCACCATCTCGGTGCCGTCGGTGTCGTACAGCAGCTCGGTCTCCTCGCTCAGCTTGTATATCTGGCTTATCGAGGTGATGGGAATGGTGAAGGTATCCTCCGCCACGCCCACTTCCATGCCGTCCACAATGGCCAGGGTCAGCGGTATCTTAATGGTAAAGGTGGTGCCCTCGCCGGGAACGGAGTCCACCGAGACGGTGCCGCCCACCTTTTCAATGTTCTTGCGCACCACGTCCATGCCCACGCCACGGCCTGAGTACTCGGTTACCACCTCGTTGGTGGAGAAGCCGGCCGTCATAATCAGCATGAAAGCTTCCTTGTCGGAGTAATCGCTGCGGGGCTTGGTCAAAATGCCATTGCGCTCGGCCTTGTTCAGCAGCACTTCGCGGTTCAGGCCCTTGCCGTTGTCCTCAATGGTTATCACAATATCGCTGCCCACGTTCTGGGCCTGCAGCACCACCCGGGCGGGCTCACGCTTGCCGGCGGCGCGCCGGTCTTCGGGCATCTCAATGCCATGGTCCATCGAGTTGCGTATCATATGCATCAGCGGGTCGGCCAGCACGTCGGTGATGTTCTTGTCCACCTCCACCTCGCCGCCCAGGGTCACCAGCTCGGTATCCTTGCCCAGGTTCTTGTTCATGTCCCGCACAATGCGGCCCATCTTCTGGAAGGTGCCGGTCAGCGGCACCATGCGAATACTCATCACAATGTCCTGCAGCTGGTCTGTCAGCTTGCGCAGCTGCCGGGCGCTCTTGTTAAAGTTATCCAGCGGCAGGTCTTTCAGGTCGGGGTTGCTGGCCACCATGCTCTCGGCAATAACAATCTCGCCCATAATGTTCACCAGGTTGTCCAGCTTGCTCTGGTTCACGCTGATAAGGCTCTGCTTGCCGGGCGACGGCCCGCCGCCGGCGGTCTTCCTCTGAACCTCCACCGGTTTTTCGGCCACCTGGGTATCCTCGGCGCTGTCATCCGCCTCCTGTTGCATCTGGGCAGCGGGGGCATCTGCCGCGGCGGGAGCCTCAGCCTCCACCTCTTCGTAGGAGGCCACGTCGGTGTCCTCCTCAATCACATGCGAAATCAGGCCAATGTCCCCTTCAAACTCTATGCGGAACATAAAACCGTTTTCCTCAATCTCTTTCAGCGCGCCCGGGCTCACCTCAGGGTTGGGCGGCACCGAGTCCAGCACCTCGCCATACTCCTTCAGGCGGTTCATCAGCATAAAGGCCCGCACATGCACCATCTGGGCGTCGTCCTGGAAGAACACGCGGAAGGTATGCACGTGGTCGCCTGTTGCCGTTGCCGCTGCCGGGGCTTCCGCCGCCGCCGGCGCCACAGCCGGGGCCGCCGCTGCCGCGGGCGCCGCTTCATGGGCGGCCTCACCCTTCAGCACGGCTATCTCGTGCTGAATGATACCGGTCAGCTGGGTGGGGTCCTCCGGCTGGTAGTCGTCCGGGTTCTCCTGGATATTGCCCAGCTCCTGGCGCAGAAAATCCGACACCTGAAACAGGATGTCGAAAATAACGCCGGTGTTCTGGTCGTCCATCTTGCTCGGGTCATCCCGAATGATAAAAAACATATCCTCGGCGCGGTGGGTCATCACGCTAATGTCGTTCAGCCCCATCATCGCAGCCGAGCCCTTCACCGTGTGCATCGTGCGGAATATCTCGTTTATCTGGTCGTCGGTCAGGGCTTTTTCCTTTTCCGCCTCCAGCAAGATCTCATCCAGCTGATCCAACAGGGTGGTGGTTTCAAAAATGAAGGTATCCAGCATGGGCCGCATGCTGTCGTCAATCACGCTCATGGTCTCACCTGCTTTTCAGTTCAGTTTTACAGCCATTGTACCACATCCGGCGCAGGCCGGCACACACCGGGGCTAAACATTGTCCGGTTTCGTACGATATACACTATATATTATAGCCATATTTTGTTTCCACGCAACATTTTACCCCCCTGAGTCCCCCTTTTTTACAAAAAATTCAGCTCAAACCCCCTTTTGAGGGCAAAGTTGCCCGCCTGTATGGTTCTCCCCGCCCAAACATGCTATTATAAAATTAAGAAACCGCTTGCCCAAAAACTCTTTTTTGACCGAGGAGCCCTCTTCTATGGCCGATATTCTTAAAATCAGCACCCCATTGCTGGATAAAACCCCGCTGCAGGCCAACCGCCCAGTGGCCGATCCCTCTGTGCCCTTCAACCTCAGCGATGTCACGCGGGTTATACAAACCACCGACCCTTCCGAGATCCTGCAGCAGAATACCGGCTACGTGCCCAAGGAGGACGCCCCCCGCATCCTCACCGACCTTTTGAAGGACCCGGCCGTCACCGTCACCCTCATCCGCAACCTCACCATGCTGCAGGAGGTCATCGGCCTCATCCCCGGCACCAACGCCTCGCTCACGCAGGAGATAGAGCAGATGTTCGAGCGGCTGCTGCTGTCACCCGAGGACATTGTGCCCGAGCTGATGCGCCAGGAGCAAAACACCACCATGTTCAAGGGCGAGCTGTTTGACCAGCTGCGCCAGATACTGGACGCCAGCGGCGGCCAGCGCGACACCGCCACCGGCATTGGCGTGCTGCTGAAAAGCCTGAACGCCGTGATGAGCCGCCACGATGTGCTGGACTCGGTGGCCAACAACCTCACCTTCCTGCAGGACCGTCTCAGCGCCAGCCCCGCCCTTTCCGGCCGGCTGGAAACACTCATCACCGCCCTGCGTTCACCCGAAGCCAGTACCAACCTGCCCCAGCTGAAGGAAGATATTTTCGCCCTGCTGAAGGACATTGAAAGCAGTGTGCTTTACACCCCGCAAATGGAGAAGATCCTGCCGCTGGTGGTCTATAACCTCTCGCGCTACAACGACAACGACGACTTCCTGCCCGACGCTTTGCGCCTGCTGCTGGGTTCCCTGAACGGCACCGAGACCCGCGAGGAGCTGGTGACCAAGCTCAGCGCCTACATAGACAAATTCATGCCCGAGGAAGCCCGCAGCGGCCAGTTGCCGCCCGAGCAGATAGGCATGCTGTTTTCCGACGGCGCCCGTGCCGCCCGCGCCGCCGAGGACGAAAGCCAGGTGATGGAGGTCATCGCCAAGATTATTGGCCGCGAGACCGAAAGCGAGGACATCAAGCTGCTGGCCGGCGACAAGCTGGAGAAAATCATCCACAGCCTGCTGTCCAGCCCCAGCAATTTCACGCCGCTATTACATTATATAATACCTGTAGAGTTCATGGACCTCAAGGCCTTTGCCGAGATATGGATAGACCCCGACGCCCCCCCGCCCGAGGACGCCCGCAAGGGCCAAAGCGGCGTGGCCAACCACATGCTGCTGGTGTTCGACATTGAAAGCGTGGGCCGCTTTGAAAGCGAGCTCTATGTGCACGGCAAACGCATCGCGCTCAACCTGCTTTGCCCGCCGGACTATCTGGACGCCTTCAAGGGCATTGGCCCGGCCATCCGCCAGGCGGTGGCCGGTACCGGCTACAGCTTCGAGAGCATCAATATCGACAAGTTGGAACGCACCCACAGCCTGATGGAAGTGTTTACCGACCTGCCGCACAAAAGGACGGGTATCGATGTCAAAGTTTGACGCCAAAGGTAAAAAGAATACCGGCAAAACCAAGGCCGCGGCCCTGCGCTACCGCGTGGAGGACAACATGGCCCCCGTCGTCATCGCCTCCGGCTATGGCAATATCGCCGACAAAATCATCGGCATCGCCGAGGAGAAGGGCATCCCCGTCTTCAAGGACGACTCCGCCGCCTCCATGCTATGCATGCTGGAGGTGGGGCGCGATATCCCGGTGGAGCTGTACGAGGTCATCGCGGCCATCTATATGCAAATATTGAAGGTCTCGGCCACCGTCAAACACGGCGCCACCGCCGGCGAGATACAGGCCGGCCTGCAAAATGCCCGCTCCGCCCCCGCCACCGGCGGCACGCAGGCCGGGCTGGAAAACAGCGCCCCGGGCGACCCCGCTTCGCCCGGCGGCGGCACCGGTGCATAGCCCGGCGCCACGCCGGGCTTTTTTTTTCTGCTGTAATTTGTTATAATACAAGTAAAAGAACCTGCACAAAAAACACAGCGATTTTGACCCAAAACCAAGCGTTCCCATGTTTTTTTAAAAGGGGTGAGCCTTTTGATCGTAAATTACATGGAGAGTATGGTGGATACCGTCTTGAAAAACGAGTTCACCTTCAGCCCCGAAAAATACGCCGACATCTGCCGGTGCGACTCCTGCATTGCGTTCATCAAGGCCACCGCTTTGAACCACCTTTCGCCGTTTTATGTCACCACCGTCACGGGCGAAATTTACGGCGAATACCGCCACAAGGAAATCCAAAACCTGTCCGACGTTATGGTGGCGGTGGCCAAGGGCATAGAGGCGCTGCGGGCAGCGCCTGTGCACCAGCCTGTGCAGGCCGCCGCCCCCAGTTAAGCCGGGTTTAAAAATACACACAGACGGAGAAAATAAGCTATGCTGGCGCTTCCACAAGAGTATCTGGGCTCTTTGTGCGAGATCAAAAGCCTGGAGAACGAACTGCTTGCCGTTGGCCGCATCATTAAAATCGACAAAGAAGCCCTGGAACTGGCAGGGCGCGATGACGAGCGCATGCCCCTGCTGCAGTACCGGGCGCCCGTCAAGGTTTTTGCGCACCACGCCAAGCTGGACACCCGCATCCTCGTCGGCACCATTTACCTCTCTACCGAAAACTTTGTGCGGGTAGAGGGGGTACGTTCGCTGCAAAACTTCGAGCGCCGCGGCGCCTTTCGCGTCAACTCCGCCGTGCCGGGCAAGCTCACACTCTACCTCACCGCCGAAGAACAGGCCGACTTCGACCGCCGCCTGGTAAAGGCCTCCGACGAAGCGGCCCAGGGCATGGTGGATAACGCCAACCTGGACGTCCAGGTGATGGATATCAGCCTCACCGGCGTGCGGCTGCGCTCGTCCGTCCCGCTGGTGCCCGGCACCCGCTACATGCTGGATTTCGCCCCGCTGGAGCAGCACCTCACCTTCCTGCTGCGCGTACAGCGGCTGGTAACCATGCCCAACGGCGAAACCCAATATGGCTGCATCTTCTTCGACTACACCGAAAAACAGCTGGACACCCTCTGCCGCGACCTGTTCCAGCTGCAGCGCATGGAAAAAAGCCGGCGGCGCAACGCCGCCGCGGCTCAGTAAATAAAAATGCGATTGGGGGATTTTGCCAGGGGCATAGCCTTGGCAACCCCAAGATCAAAACAAATACAACAGGGGTGGCCTTGGTCACCCATCGCTCAGCATAAGGGGGATTTACCGCTTGCCAGACACCTACCCACCGGCCGGCGACGGCCTCATTTTTGTGTTGGATATTGGCACCCGCAGCGTGGTTGGCATCGCCGGCCGGCAGCAGGGTGGGCTTTTTCATGTGGCGGCGTCGGCTATGCAGCCCCACCAGCGCCGCGCCATGATAGACGGCCAGATCGAGGACATCGAAGAGGTGGCCCGGGTGGCCGGCCTTGTCAAGGACGCCATCGAGCAACAGCTGGGCGTCTCCTTTCAGCATGTCAGTGTGGCGGCGGCCGGCCGTGCGCTTAAAACCACCCGCGCCAGCGCCAGCGTCAAACTGCCGGTGGGCGTGGCCATCACCGCGCAGGATATCTTCCGGCTGGAAAACAGCGCCGTGAACGCGGCGCGCCAGCTGCTGGACGCCGAGCGTCCCGAGGTGCCCTACTACTGCGTGGGGCATTCGGTGGTGCGCTACCAGCTGGACGGCTACCCCTTCGCCACCATCCTGGACCACCGCGGCGGCCTGGCCGAGGTAGAGATTATCGCCACCTTCCTGCCCACCGAGGTGGTGAGCAGCCTGCGCCGCAGCATGGAGCTGCTGGGCCTGGAAATAGACACCCTGACGATGGAACCCATCGCCGCCATGCGGGCTGTCATCCCGCAGGATTTACGCCTGCTGAACCTGGCCCTGGCCGACATCGGCGCCGGCACCTCCGACATCGCCCTCTCCTGCGACGGCACCGTCTCGGGCTTCACCATGGCCACCGTGGCCGGCGACGAGGTGACCGAGGCCATCATCAAGCAATACCTCGTCAGCTTTGGCGAGGCCGAGCAGATCAAGCTGGCCGCCGGCGAAGGCGCGCCCATCACCTTCACCGACATCTTGGGTTTCGAGCATACTGTGGAAGCCGACGACGTGGTGGCCACCCTGCAGCCGGCAGCCGAAACCCTCGCGCACGTTATTGCCGACAAGATACGCGAGGCCAACGGCGGCCCGCCCGCCGCGGTGTTCCTGGTGGGCGGCGGCAGCAAAACCCCCGGCCTTGCCAGTTTGCTGGCCGATATGCTGGCGCTTGGGCCCCAGCGGGTGGCGCTGGCGGGCACCCAGTTTTCCGGCAAGGTACTGAACGAGGACGCCGGGCTGGACGGCCCTGAATATGCCACCCCGGTGGGCATAGCGCTGGTGGCGGCCGACAACGCCGAAAACGAGGGCGCCGCCGTCACCATCAACGGCAAGCGAGTGCGCCTGTTCACCCAACAAAGCTGCAGCATGATGGATGCGCTGCTCTTCGGCGGCTATAGCTATTCCGATTTGATGGGCCGCAACGGCCGCTCGCTCACCTTCACGCTGAACGGCGCGCGCACCGTGCTGCGGGGCGAGCCCTATACGGCGGCCCAGTTGTCGCTGAACGGCCTGGCCGCCAGCCTGAACCTGCCGGTGGAAAACGGCGACGCCATTGAGATCATTCCCGCCACCTCCGGCGCCGACGCCACGGCCCAGGTAAGCGACTACGCCGACGGCGCGGCACCCATCGCTGTCACGCTGAACGGCACCCCGCTGGCCGCCGGGCTGGTGGCGCTCATCAACGGCGCGCTGGTGCCAGCCGATACGCCCATCTTCGACGACGATATCGTGGACATCCACCTGCTACGCACCGTGGCCGACCTGCTGGCCGCCGCCGGCCTGGCAGCCGACGGCGCCCCGGTAACGGTGAACGGCGTGCTGGCTATGCCCGGCCACCTGCTGAACGACGGCGACACCGTGCTGTGCCCGGCAAACGCCGGCGCCGCGCCGCCCGCCGCCATACAGCCGGCCGCGCCTGAAACCGTGACAGCGCCTGAAGCCCCCTCTGCCCCGCCAGCGCCCGCCATTCCGCAGGGCAATGCGACGCCGGCACCGGAAGAAACCACTGCGCCACCGGCTGCCACAAAACCCCAAAGCATCACCCCCACCGAAGTACCAAGCAGTGAAGCACCTACTCTTGCACCGCTTTACACCTCTGATACAACTGCCCCACAAACAACCACGGCGGAAACCATGGCGCCCGCCGGCCACACCCCCCTGCCCCAACCAGAACCATCTGCCGCCGGCCCAGAAATGGTACAGCCCGATATACCACAACCCGCCAGCGAACAGGCGCCGGCAGAAGCGCCCGCACCCGTCACCCAGCCGCTGCACGCCCCGCTGGGCCAGGCCGAAAACCCCGGCCGCACCGGTGTGCCGGCCCCCACACCGCCCCCGGCGGCCTTCAAGGCGCCGCCCCCGCCCGACGCGCTGTGGGCCCCCACGGCACCTTCCCCGACCGAGGCCCCCCCGCCGCCCATGCCGCGCACCCAAAGCCTGCGCATAGACCTGAACGGCAAAACCGTGGTGCTCCCCCCCAAACCGGACGGCGCGCCCTACCAGCTGTTTGACCTGTTCGCATTGGTAGACATTGACCCCGCCCAGCAACAGGGCATGGTGGAGGTCTCGGTGAACGGCAACCCCGACGCCTCCTACCTGAGTGAGATCTCCAGCGGCGACCGGGTACATATCGGTTAGTCGCACTTTATTGGCATTGTCAAAGCCACGGCCTGCCGCCACCGCTTTTTTGACGGTACCCGCAGGCAGAATGCCCCCGCTTTCAGTCGAAACGGCGCGCAGTTTTGCTGTGTCTGTGCGGCCAAACCCCACCCGCAAGGCCAACTTCACCCGCTCCTGCGCATTTTTTTCACCCGCTCTGCCACCACACTTTTTTTCGCGAATGCTGGATAATTCTTACTTTTGATGGTATACTATACTTTACAATAGCGATCATGCTTAAGGGAGGCCTCCTATTCATGAACACCCATGCGGAAATCCTGCTGGAGTCCGGCACCAACGAGCTGGGCATCCTGGAGTTCACCATCGACGGCAACCTCTACGGTATCAACGTTGCCAAGGTGAAAGAGATTATGAAATACTGCCCGGTAAACCCGATGCAGAAGTCCAACGCCAACATCGAGGGCGTGTTTAAACCGCGCGATGAAGTGATTACCGTGGTGGACCTTGCCCATTACCTGGGCCTGAAACCCAGCGACCATTTGGATACCGACGTGTTCATCATCACCAACTTCAGCCAGGAAAGCTACGCCTTTCATGTGCACGAGGTGGTCGGCATCAGCCGCATTTCGTGGACCAACCTGCAAAAACCGGACGAAATCATCTATGGTGGCACCGAGGGCATTGCCACCGCCATCGCCGAATACGACGGCCGCCTCATCACCATCCTGGACTTTGAAAAGATCATCACCGAGATCAACCCCGAATCGGGCATCCACCTGTCCGACATCGAAAAGCTGGGCGCCCGCACCCCCAACCGCCACCCCATCCTTATTGTGGAGGACTCCATGTTGCTTAGCCGCATGGTGGTGGAGGGCCTTAGCCGGGCCGGCTATACCAAAATAACCAAGGTGAAAAACGGCCAGGAGGCCTGGGACTACCTGCAGGATTTGCGCGACAGCGGCAAGCCCATCCTGGACCAAATCTCCTGCATGGTCACCGACATTGAGATGCCCGTGATGGACGGCCACCACCTCATCAAGCTCATCAAGGCCGACGAGGTACTCAGCCAGCTCCCCATCATCATCTTCTCCTCGCTCATCAACGAGCAACTGCTGGCGGTGGGCAAGCAGCTGGGCGCCGACGGCCAGTTCTCCAAGCCCGAGCTGTACGAGCTCATCCAGTTTGTAGACAAAATTACCGGCGCGGAGCAATAGCGCACCTGGCGGCAACCGCCAACAAGCACAGACCTGTAACGAAATACCAGGCCAAACCCTGGAACGAATAAGCTGATTACAGAGGAGTTGTTGCTCATGGGTGCCACCATTGTCCGGCAGCCGATCATCGGCCCCGACGGCGAGGCCGTCGCATACGAATTGCTGTACGAAGACCGGGGCGTCTCCCTGTATAACCAGCAGGATACCCAGGCCGCCAACATGATAGAAGACTTCCTGCTGGAGATGGACTCCAGCCGCTTGCTGAACAATAAAAAGGCTTTTATCACCTTCACACCGAATCTTCTGGAAAAAGATATCCCCAAGATGTTCAACCCCGAAGCGCTGGTCATCCAGATCGAGGACAACATCCTGGTGCACCCGGTGGCCCAAAAGCTGATTGAGGAGCACAAGCACAACGGCTACGAGATTGCCATCAAAGGCTTCGAGTTCTCCAGCCGTTATTTTGCCATCCTCGATGTCATCGACATCATCAAGCTGAACATGGCCAAGCCCAACCCCTCCATGAACAGCATCCTGGACATCGCCAATAGCTTTAAAAAGCGGGTCATCGGCTACAACGTCAGCTCGCAGGAAATTTACGAAAGCACCAAGGCGCTGGGCATTGAGTACATGCAGGGCTCGTCCGTAGCCGAAAGCATGTACACCGCCGTGCCGCAGATGGAGCACCTGCAGTCCAACTTCTTCCAGCTCATCATCGCCATCACCAAGGAAGAGCCCGACCTCGACGACATCGCCGCCATCATCTCGCGCGACGTCACCCTCACCTTCAGCCTGCTCAAGCTGGTGAACAGCGCCTATTTCGCCCTGCGCAACCCCGCCCGCAGCGTCAAGCAGGCGCTGGTGGTGCTGGGTGTGGGCCAGCTCAAGCAGTGGATCTACCTGCTGTCCTTCAAAAACAGCGACGGCAAAATCCCCACCGAGCTCATTAAAACCAGCTTCCTGCGCGGCCAGTTCTGCCAGGAGCTCAGCCCCTATATCGCCAGCCTGCCCATCAACAAAAGTGAGGCCTACCTGCTGGGCATGTTCTCCACCTTGGGCCTGCTGATGGGCGTACCGCTGGGCGATGCACTGGAGCCCCTGCCCATCGCCGACGAGATAAAGGCCGCGCTGATGGACAGCGAGGGCGTTTGTGGCGACCTGTACCAGCTGGTGCTGAAATACGATAATGCCGACTTCAAGGGCATGGCCCCGCTGGCCGCCAGCCTGGGCCTGGAGGAAAACATCGTCAGCCAGAAGTACCTGGAGTCGGCCGAGTACGTCAATCAGATCTGGAACGATCTGATGTCCCCCTACTCTGCCGAGTCAGCAAAAACCTAAAAAAACCACATGTATCGCGCACTCTGCAAAGCATCCCGATATGCCGTCACACTGTGGCGGCATATCGTTTAATTAAAACCAAGGAGGCCCCGCATGCAGTACTGTATTCTTATGGGCAGCCCGCGCAAACAGGGCAACACCGTGGCACTGCTCCACCCCATCATCGAGGAACTGACGGCGGCAGGGGCCGGCCACACCCTGTTTTGGCTGTATGACCAGCACATTGAGCCCTGCATCGCCTGCCGCGCCTGCCAAGCGGACTGGACAAAGTTTGGCTGCATCCAGCAGGACGACGGGCAGATGCTGTTCGACGCCGTACTGGCAAGCGATGTGATTTTGCTGGCCACCCCCATCTATGCCTGGTACTGCACCCCGCCCATGAAAGCCCTGCTGGACCGCCTGATTTACGGCATGAACAAATACTATGGCGGCGGCGAAAGGGGGCCCGCGCTGTGGGCCGGCAAAAAAGTGGCGCTGCTTACCACCGCCGGCCAGCGCCCGGAAAAAGGGACCGACCTGTGGGAAGAAGGCATGAAACGCTACTGCAAGGCGGGCCAGATGGAATACCTGGGCATGCACGCCGAGCGCCATCTCAGCTATAACATCCCTTTCATGGATGATGAGAAAGCGCAGCGCGCCCGAAATTTTGCCAGAACGGTGCTGCTCGCGCCTACCTGACAAAAGCTTGCCCTCCCCCTTTGTCATCAGGCTGACCATGTAAAACCAGCCTGCCTGGAGCGGCTTGATATTCCCCTCTCTGCCAATGTGGCAAAAACCAGAAAATAACGCATTTAAGCGAAACGCGCAGCATCTGCTGCGCGTTTCATTCGTATTTTATGCGCAGTTTCAAAAAAAGCATTGACAGGCTAGTGTTCACTAGCTATAATAGAGCTAGTGAACACTAGCCAAACAATTCGGGAGGCACCCCATGGAAAAGCCCCACACGCGACAGCGCATCCTCGACGCCGCGCTGGACCTATTCTCCACCAGCGGCTATGAGGGCGTCTCCGTCAAACAGATCGCCAGCGCTGTCGGCATCAAAGATAGCTCGCTGTACAAGCACTTCACCAGCAAGCAGCAAATTTTCGACACCCTGATGGCCGAGATGACCGCCCGCTTTGAAGACACGGTTTCCTTTTACAAGTTGCCGCAGGGGGAAATCGCCAAAGTAGCCGTCGAGTACGGCCAGCGTGACCTGGTTTGGCTGAAAAAGGCGTGCGAGGCCATCTTCATGTTCTTCCTCAAAGACCCCAAGGCCTCCAAATTCCGCAAAATGCTGATGATCGAGCAGTACAAAAACAGCGCCGCGGCCCACACCTTCCGCAGCTGGTTCACCGACGACGCCATCCGCTTTCAGGAAGCCCTTTTCACCGAGATGATGCGCCAGGGCACCTTCCGGCAGGGCCCCGCCCACACCGTCGCGCTGCAGTTTTACGCCCCCTTCTTCCTGCTGCTTTGCCAGTACGACACCATGCCGGGCAAAGAAGACGAAGCGCTTGCCATCCTGATGGATCACGTCGAGCAGTTTGCCGCCATCTACCAAAACCGAAACGAGGACACCCATGAACCTGAATAAATTGTTGCAGCAAGGCATCGGCAGTATCATGAAAACCGCCGGCCGCTTCTATCTGAACAACAAAACCGGGCGCAGCTTTTTGGCCCGCATGGCCCCGCAAATCAGCAAAAGCGCCCGCCTGCGGGAGCAAAACGAGGCCGCCGGCACCCACATTCCGGCTTTCCTCATCGCCAGCGTGGCCTCGCAGTGCAACCTGCACTGCGCCGGCTGCTACGCGCGGGCCGGCGGCTGCTGCAGTGGTGCCACCGCCAAGCCCGACCTCACCTGCGGCGAGTGGGACCGCATTTTCAGCGAGGCATCATCGCTGGGCGTTTCCTTTGTGCTGCTGGCCGGCGGCGAGCCCCTCACCCGGCCCGACGTCATCACCACCGCCGCGCGCCACCCCGAGCTCATCTTCCCCATCTTCACCAACGGCACCATGATGGACGAAGCCACCCTGCGCCTGTTTGACCAAAACCGCAACCTGATCCCGGTGGTGAGCATTGAAGGCGCGCAGACGGAAACCGACACCCGCCGCGGGGCCGGCACCCATGCCAAAATTGAAACCGCCATGGCGCACATGGCCCGGCGCGACATGCTGTTTGGCGCATCCATTACCGTCACGCGCGAAAACCTGCACGAGGTCCTCCAGCCGGAATTTCTGGCCAATCTGCGCAACAAAGGCTGCGGCATCGTTTTCTATGTGGAGTATGTGCCGGCCCAGGCGGGCACCGAGGCCCTGGCCCTCACCGAGGCCGAGCTTGAAACCCTGAACCGGGCATGCGACACCCTTAAAAGCCGGTTCAAAGACATGGTGGTGCTCTCCTTCCCCGGCGACGAAGCCGCCATGGGCGGGTGCCTGGCCTCCGGCCGCGGGTTTTTCCACATCAGCCCCACGGGCGACGCCGAACCCTGCCCCTTCTCGCCCTTTGCCAAGCACAACCTGAAAGACGCCTCCATGAAAGAGGTGCTGCAATCGCGCTACTACGCAAAACTGCGCGAGATGGCCGCCCAGGCCGGCCCCCGCACCGGCGGGTGCGTGCTGTTCCAGCGCCAGGCCGAGGTGCAGGCCCTTTTGGCACAGTAATACGTACTACCGCTGCTAAACAGCGCGCGTACAAAGAATCTTCGTGCCCTCTTGACAAAATCCCCCCTTGCCTTTATAGTATCATATATGTGTCAGCATCTGTGAACAGGCGCTGCCGGCTTACCCGGCAGTTTCCTGCTCGACACTCTGGAGCAGGCCAGCCGCTTCCCAAGCGCTGGCGGCGTGTAAAGCCACGCACTGTTCTTGCCTATGCTGTAAATGCCGCTGTAATTGCCCGCCTTTCAGGCGCTGCAATGTAACAAACCTTTTGCGGGGTGGCATCCTTGGGGTAGGCCTCCGGCTACATTGGGATGCAAAAACGCCGGGGAAGAATTCCGCAAAGGGGGATGCATATTTGGATCAGTCTGTTGTTGTTAAGCTGCAAGACATTGTTGTAGATTTCGACGAGGAAGCGGTGCTGAACGGCCTGTCGCTGGATATCCACGACGAGGAGTTCGTCACCCTGCTGGGCCCCAGTGGCTGCGGCAAAACCACCACCCTGCGTGTTATTGGTGGCTTCCTTATGCCGAAATCGGGCAGTGTCTTTTTTGATGGCGCCAACGTGACGCGCCTGCCGCCCTACAAGCGCCCGGTGAACACCGTGTTCCAGCGGTACGCGCTGTTCCCCCACCTGAACGTGTATGAGAACGTGGCCTTCGGCCTGCGGCTGAAAAAGCTGCCCGAAAAGGAAATACGCGAACGGGTGCTGGAAATGCTGGAACTGGTGGGCCTGCGCGGCTTCGAGCGGCGCGGCACCGAAAACCTTTCCGGCGGGCAGCAGCAGCGGGTGGCCATTGCCCGCGCGCTGGTAAACCGCCCCAAGGTGCTGCTGCTGGACGAACCCCTCGGCGCGCTGGACTTAAAACTGCGCAAGGAGATGCAAATCGAGCTCAAGCGCATCCAGCAAAGCCTGGACATCACCTTCATCTATGTAACGCACGACCAGGAGGAAGCCCTGACCATGAGCGACACTGTGGTGGTGATGAACAAGGGCATCATCCAGCAAATTGGCGCGCCTGAAGACATCTACAATGAACCCATCAACGCTTTTGTGGCCGACTTCATCGGCGAGAGCAACATTTTGGACGGCACCATGCCCAAAGACTATGAAGTGGAATTTGCCGGCCGCTCCTTCCCTTGCGTGGACGGCGGCTTCTCGCCCAACGAGCTGGTGCAGGTGGTGGTGCGCCCCGAGGACATCATCGTGGTGCCGCCCGATGGCGGCCAGCTGGTGGGCGTTGTCAAGGCGTTGGTTTTTAAGGGCGTGCACTACGAGATGCTGGTGGAGCAGGCCGGCATCGAGTGGATGATCCACAGCACGGTGGCCAGCCAGCCGGGCGAGCTCATCGGCATGAACATCGGCCCCGACGAAATACATATCATGCACCGCACGGTGGAGGAATACGCCTATGCCGAGGAAGCGTAACCCCGGCAATGGCGGCCAGCAGGCGGCCACCCTTTTAAAAAAGAACAAGGGCGTGGCCACGCCCTATATTGCCTGGGTCGTCGTTTTCACCGCGCTGCCGCTGCTGCTGGTCATCTACTTTGCCTTCACCGACCGCGACGGCGCCTTCACACTGAGCAACCTCACCGGGCTGGCCGGTTACGCCTCGGTGTTTTTTCTCAGCCTGCTGCTGGCGGTCATCGCCACGGCGCTCTGCCTGGTCATCGCCTATCCCATCTCCTTCATGCTGTCCCGCCTGCGCAGCGGCCGGCAGGGCATCATGCTCATGCTGGTAATGCTGCCCATGTGGATGAACTTTTTGCTGCGTACCTACGCCTGGATGAGCCTCTTGGAGCGCAACGGCCTCATCAACAAGTTTTTGGGCCTGTTCGGCATCGGCCCGTTCGAGATGATCAACACCGCCGGCGCCGTGGTGCTGGGCATGGTGTACAACTACCTGCCCTATATGATCCTGCCGCTTTATACCGCCATGCTCAAAATACAGCCCTCCATCATTGAAGCAGCCGAGGACCTGGGCGCCGGCACCTGGCACAAGCTTACCCGGGTGCTCATTCCCCTGTCCAAGCCCGGCATCAAAACGGGCATCACCATGGTGTTTGTGCCTTCCATCTCCACCTTCATTATCTCCAAAATGCTGGGCGGCGGCAACTTCTGGCTGATAGGCGACCTGATAGAAAGCCAGTTTTTGGGCAACAGCTATAACTACAACCTGGGCAGCGCCATGAGCCTGGTGCTGATGGTGGTCGTGCTGCTCATCATGAGTGTGACCGGCGGCTTTGACAGCGAAGACATAGAGGGGGTGATCTAGCATGGTGGGCAAAGTTCTCAAGCGCACCTATGTGGTGCTGCTCTTCTCCTTCCTCTATATCCCCATCGCGGTGATGATCGCCTTCAGCTTCAACCAGAGCAAAAGCCGCACGCTGTTCACCGGCTTCACGCTGGACTGGTACGCCCAGCTTTTCCGCGACGACGCCGTACTCAGCGCGCTGCTCCTCAGCATCGTGCTGGCGCTGGTGTCGGCGGCCATCGCCACCGTCATCGGCACCATGGCGGCTGTTGGCATCAACCGCATGCGCCGCGGGCCGCGCGGGGTTGTCATGACCCTCACCTACATCCCCATCGTCAACCCAGAGATCATCACCGGCGTGTCGCTGATGTTGCTGTTCGTGGTGGTGAAAGCGGGCCTGACCATGCTGGTCGGCAGCGACAGCTGGCTGGCGCAAAACCTGTTGGGCATCCCCAGCCTGCTCATCGCCCACATCACCTTCAACCTGCCCTACGTGCTGTTCAACGTGGCGCCCAAGCTGCGCCAGATGGACTACCGATTATACGAAGCCGCGCTGGATTTGGGCTGCAACAGCCGCCAGGCCTTCTTCAAGGTGGTACTGCCTGAAATCATGCCGGCTGTCTTCTCCAGCTTCCTCATCTGCCTCACCTACTCCATCGACGACTTCACCATCAGCTACTTCACCGCCGGCAACCAGCAAACCCTGCCCATCGCTATCTACGCCATGACCCGCAAAAAGGTCAGCCCTGAAATCAACGCCCTGTCGGCCATCATGTTTGTCGTCATCCTGGCCATCATCCTCATTGCCAACTATCGCGAAAGCGCTAAAAACAAAAAGAAACGGCATAAATAACCACGCAAGGCTTCATCCATTGCCAAACGGCACCATGCCGACTACTTCCTGGAGGGGAAACATGAAAAAAAACATTGCTGCATTGTCTGTTGTACTGGTTCTGCTGCTGGGGCTGCTGGCACCCGCCGCCCTGGCCGACACCACCAACGTAGAGGTGGCGCCTGGCTATGACTACACCCGCTTTAAAGACGACCGCATCACCCTGAACGTATACAACTGGGGCGAGTACATCTCCACCGGCACCGACGGTGAAAGCCTGGACGTGAACGGCGCTTTCGAAAAGCTTACCGGCATCAAGGTGAACTACACTATGTTCGACACCAACGAAGCCATGTACGCCAAACTGAAAAGCGGCGGCGCCAATTACGATGTCATCATTCCGTCCGACTATATGATTGGCAAGATGATTGCCGAAGACATGCTGGCCGAACTGAACTTCGCCAACATCCCCAACTACAGCATGATTGGCGAAAGCTACAAGAGCCAGGCCTACGACCCCGACAACCGCTACAGTGTGCCCTACACCTGGGGCTACGTGGGCATCATCTACAACACCACCATGGTGGACGATGTGGTGGACAGCTGGGACATCCTGTGGGATGAAAACTACAGCGGTGATATTCTGATGTTTGATAACTCCCGGGACGCCGTGGGCATCGCGCTGAAGAAGCTGGGCAAGTCCCTCAACCCGGCAAACGATGCCGACGTGGACCTGGCCATGGCCGAATTGGCCGCCCAAAAGCCTTTGGTGCAGGCCTATGTGATGGACCAGATTTTTGACAAGATGGAGGGCGGCGAGGCCGCCCTGGCCCCCTACTACGCCGGCGACGCCATACAGATGATTGCCGAAAACCCCGACCTGGCCTTTGCCGTGCCCAAGGAGGGCACCAACTATTTTGTGGATGCCATGTGTGTCCCCGTAGACAGCGCCAACAAGGAAGCGGCCGAGATGTACATCAACTTCCTGTGCGAAACCCAGGTGGCCATGGAGAACAGCCTCTTCATCGGTTACTCCACCCCGCAAATCATGGCCGAGGCCGCCATGCCGGAGGAAGTGAAGGATGACCCCATCGCCTACCCGCCCGAAAGCGTGCTGCAAAACACCGAGACCTTTACCGTGCTGCCGCAGGAGCTGAACGACCATATGGACAAAGCCTGGGGCGACATGCGCAGCAGCAGTAGCAGCGAGGGTGGTATCGGCTGGGTCATCCCGGTGGTGCTGGTGGCCATTCTGCTGGTGGTGGTGCTGGTGGTGGTCATCGGCAAGCAGCGCAAGGCCCGCAACGATTATTAGGATAATACACAACCATCGTATCAAAAACACCCTGGAAAGCGCATTCCAGGGTGTTTTTTTGTTTCACGGGCGGCCACTGCTGCATCCCGGCGCCCATTTATTCCCACTGCCCATATATGGTTTAGATGCACAAGCCACACCGATTATCGCTCCCTCACCGGCAAGCGCATTTGTGCAAACGACCAATAGTTTGGCGAAGAATGTCGAAGTATGTCGCATTTATTGTCGAATTTTGGCGATTAGCCTATAATAGAGAAGCTCCATCACTTCTGTTTCAAGGCAAAAAGGCGAGCATAACTTACGACTTGAAATGATTTCTGGCAAGCACTTTAGATCCTGTTCTCATCCCACTACGAAGGGTGTTGAATATCATCAAAAAAGCCATGCTGTATGTTATACGCCGGCTTTTGTGCAGCCTGCCACCAAACTCACCGGTCATTGATCAGATCCTCCGCTATTTGGAGGGGCTGCCTCCAGCATTTTGAGCACCATGGTCTGCACGGCCTCGGGCTGCTGCTGCAGCAGCTGCATAATGCGGTCTATTTTGGCACTGTTGCCGCTGTCGGGCGGCGCCTTATGCGTCTGCGCCTCCAGAAGCATGGGCTTCACCACCATGGTAAATCCACCGTCCTCCGTGGTGGCCACGCTCTCCAGCACGGTGTCGATATACCGTACCAGTTCTGCCAGCGAAATTGCGTCGGCATCGGCAACATCCAGGGTGTCTGGCAGCAGCTCCCGGCTGATGCCCGGCACCTGGGAAACGGCGCGGAAGAAGCCCGCCCGGTTATTGTTGATGGCTTCCCAATGGCGGAAAGGACCCGTGCCCAGCAGGAAGGCCGGCGGCACCTGGAAGTAATCCGCAATTTTTTGCAGCGCCTCCGTATTAGGCGAAAGCCCGTGTTTTTTCCACATGGACACGGTGGACTTGTTCAGCCCAATATCCAGCGCCACCCGGCTGGGCGCCACCTTGCTCTCCTTACACAAGGCCTCAAATATGTCAAAAAACACAAAATCCTCCTCTGTTTTTGTGCAATCCGAAGATTTTATTGCCATTTGTTTAGAATTATGAACTTAAACACTTGATAAGTACAATAAAATCAACTATAATAGCCTTAAGGTTGATAATATTCACCCAATAGGCTATGGGGCAAAACACGATGCTTATACTTTAGCATAATAGTATAAATAATTCAACCTTTTGCCCTGCAACAAGGAGGTTGTAAAATGACAGAAGAATGGACGGGCACACTGGTGGGGCGCATGCACACCCACAAAGTAACGCGCAAACGCCTGGCCCAGCATATGGGCCTCACCCAGGAATATGTAAGCATGGTGCTGAACGGCAAAAAGACACCGAAGAACGCCCACACCCGTTTCAGCACGGCGCTGGAGGCCTTGATTGCCACCGACATGCAGGCCGCGGCGCGCACGCCCGCACGGCCGGGCAGCACGCAGGGCACCGCGCCCACGCGCACGCGGTGGCAGGCATGAGCCGGCGCAAAATACCCCGTGCGGTGTTCGATTCCAGCCAACTGACGGAAATCGTCACCGCGGGCGAGGCGGCCGCCTACCTGGGCATCAGCAAGCCCACGCTGATAAAATACGTGGCGCTTGGCGAGATACCCGGCCGCAAGCTGGGGCGGCAATGGCGCTTCATGCGCGAAGACCTGCGGGCCTATGTCTCGGGCGGCCCGGGAAAGGAAGATGAGGCATGATATCCGATTTTGATATTTTTGACGACAACACCCTGTGCATCACCATCACCCTGGCGGAATACCGCGAGCTGGTGCGCCACGAAACCGTGGCCGGCAACGAAATACTGGCCCTGCGCAGCCGCCTGGAGGAACACGCCCGCACCCAGGACGGGCTGATTGAGCAGATATATGCGCTGCAGGAGAGACTGGCGGGTGAAACACCGGTGGAAGATGGTGCTTATTGGATATACTTCACCCGGTCTTGGGCCGCCGGCATCTCAATAGACGGCAGCGCATACGACCAGCCATATCCCAGGCCGTAGGTGCGTATGTTGTGGGTATTGGGCCGCTTGTAGCTGGCCAGCTTGTCGCCAACTAAAAACCCCTGCAGGTCTGCCTCGTGGCAAGTGGAGGAATCGTAGCGGCGGGTAAGGGCGAAATCAAAGCCATTGCGCCCGGGCAATACAAAATCGGTCGTTGTCAACTGCAATGCACCGCTGTTCAACTGCACCGCTTCGCTATGGCTGTTGGCTGCCACATAGGGCGCCTCTAAAAATGTTTTGCTGTCGGGGTAGCTTTGGGTTTCTTCAGCCAGTGCTGCCACCGGCATATTCCCTGATGCCAAAATGGCACCGGGCATACCGCCAGCCGCACCCACATCTGTTCCACCGGCATCAGGCTGTGGGCTGTTTGTGCGTTCACTGTTCATCATCTTGCTCCTTTTCAGTTGTTTAACATTGTGAGTTGAAATTTTTTCAGTTTAAATGCATAAACTTTTTGTGGCCCTTGCCCGGGCCGCTTTTCTTTTTCTGTTTTTTGTTCTTTTGCGTTGCTTGCTGTTTCTTTATTAAATAAAGTATTTTCGGTCACTCGCTTCATCTTCAGATTATCATATTATTTCCATTTTGTCGATAGTTGACAAATATTATTTATCGGTTATGATTTAATCAAGGTCACTCGCCTTAATTAAATAAAGGAGGTTATTTGAGTGCCAACACAAGAATCTACTCAAGCACTCCGCACACTCTGTTTGCATGTTCCTGTATTATATGCAAACGAAGAAACCCCCATATCATGGGAGCCGCTGGAAGACAGCAACCACTATACGGTCTCTTTACACTACGATTACAACCTGAACAAAGACCCTTTCGTCAGTAACGCCAGCCTGGCCGTGCCGACAGGGCAGGCCATGCCCGTGCGTGGGCCGGACCAAGGCTACGCCTGGCGGGACATTCGGCACATTGGGGCCCCTTGGGCGCAATCCGACACGCTGGCCGGCACCAGCAGCACAGGCTATGCCACCTGGCAGGACCGCGCACTGATGAAACCCGCGGGCCTGCACTGGTTCCAAATCCACTTCGATGATTTGAGCTGGACGGAATTTGAAGCCCTGCCCAATCCAGGCGAAACACCGGCAGGTATCGGCCTGCGCTGGAAGGACTTGTTCTTCTGGCAGCAGCGCGGCCTCTCCTGGCAAACACTGCAGGGCATGCACCTGCGCTGGGATGAGATAGACAGCTGTACGGTGCACTGGGCCGGCAACGACGTGGTGTGGACACAGCGCCCGGGCGCAATGCCTCCCACCGGCCCGCTGGAGGAGGACAACAGCTGGCTGAGCTGGGACGTAATTGAACACCTGCCGCAGGACGACAACACCCACCTGGGCTACACCCTGCCCGCAGGCCTGATGCCCACCGACAAGCAGCGTGCCCGCCTGCAGCTAACGGCCCAGCCCGCCATAGCCGGCGCCGAGCCGCTGCTGCTGCCGGCCGCCGGCCGGTACATCTGGACATTGGACGACGAGACCCTTCTGGCGCAAAAGGGCGAGGCATTTACATTGCAGCTGGACGCCCAATATGTGCGCAGCTTTGAGAACGTTGGTTTCGCGCTGGTGTATGATGCCGCGGTGCTGGCCCTCGACGATTTTGAAATGGCGGTCGCCGCCATCGACGGCACACCCCTTGACGCCGGCGTGCAGCTACTGCACCAAAAACCCGGGCGCCTGATTTTTGAATGCGCGCGGGGTATCCCGCCGGCAGACCAGTGGAGCGGCCTGGTGGCGCTGGTGCACATGCGCGCCCTGCGTTCGGCCAAAACCACGGTCAGCCTGCTGCGGGTGAACACCGGCCTGCTGCGGGTGGTATAGGCCACAAAAAACCGGCAAATGCGCAAACGCCTGCCGGGCGACAAAACAAACAGAATGGAGAAAATGTTATGGCAAGTTCAAACAGATACAAGGACGGAAAAAACAACGAACGACTAAATCATTGGGCATTGGACGATGTGCCCGAAATGGCAGATTTCAACAGTGACAACGCCTACACCACCGAAAACGCCATGTGGCGGGATGTCTACGACCCCACCGATAAAGGCGTAGACATCTTTGCCTATAGCATGCCGGCCGCCCAATGGCACGAGACCGCCAAAAGCGATGTCACCCCGCTTTATGTTTGGGGCTTTAACGAGGACGGCAACAATTACCCGGTGGCCAGCGCCAGCCTTTCGGTTGGCGGCGCGGTAGACTCTCAGGCCCGCAATGCCGCGGCCACCGCCCAGCAAAGCGCTAACCAGGCCTTGAGCGCCAAGATGGACAACGCCCCGGCCACCATTGACCTGACCCCAGCCTTTGACAGCAACAATGGCGGCCATCTCGCCTTCCACTACAATGGCGAAATCGATGCCACCACCACCATTCAGGAAGTGGAGGCCCAGCTGGAGGCTGGCGATGTTGCCATCGCACGCACCGGGAACCCCCTCTACAACCGCATGAACATAACCGGTGCCAAGGCGCTGGCGCTGGTCAATGGCATGCTGATGCTGTCCGACACCGGCGACGTGCGCGTTGAAAAAGCCGACGACAGCCTGCAATTGCGCCCCGGCACCACCGGCGGCGTGGAGGTGCGTGACCGCTTTGGCTCCACCCGCCCCACCACCGCCAGCCAGTTTATCGGCAGCGCGGCCAGCGGCATGCTGGATCTGGAAACGCTGCAAACCGTCTATCCCGAAATATACGCTCCCCTAAGCGCCCTCAAAGCCGAGGCGGCGGAAAACCTGTTGGCGCTGGAGCCGGTAATGCTGATAGACCAAGCCCTGTTATCCGCACCGGCTGCCGAACCCACCGAGGAGGAACAGGCCCGCGCCCGGCGCCTGGCGGGCATCGCGTCGGCGCTGGGTTTGCAGGCAAACGACCCTCTGGTGCTGGCCGCGGCGGGCGCGCAATATGTGCTGGACCCCGCCGCCGTTGCCCAGGCCGACCCAACCTACGCCTGCTATAACGCAGCCGGCGAAGCAGCCGGCATCGACTATGCGGCCATGGTGCCTACCTTCATAGCCGCCCTGAAAGGGCAGGCGGCGCACATTGCGAGCCTGGAGGCCCGCCTGGAGGCGTTGGAGCCCCAGCCCTGAGCCCCCACAGATTAACCCGATAAAAAAACAGCCGGGCGCAACCGCCCGGCGCAACACCCATATGGAGGTAAATATGTACAACGGCAGAGAATTCCCCCATGGCCTGATCCACTGGGAGAAAAAAGACATGCCCCAGATGCGCGACTTCAACCAGGACAACCATACCCTGGACACTGAAGCTATGTGGAAAAGCGACTACGACCCGCGCGGCTTCGAGCGCGACGTCTACGGCGAGATTTACGCCGAAGCCCCCGGCAGCACCGCGCTGCAGCGCACGGTGGACGCCCCCAACGTGCCCGCCCTGTCTCAAATCACCGGCGTGCCCTTCTATGTGCGCTCGGCCACCGACGGCCAGGCCGGCACGGTAACGCTGGCCATCCGCGGCAAGGACGGCGCCGACCTTGGCGCCTACCCCCTGGCCTTCCCCGCCCCCACCGGCACCGGGCAAATAGAAACCGCCCCCGCCGGCTGGGTGCGCGCCGGCGGCGTGTATACACTGGTGCTGGGCACTGCCGGCACCCTGACCGTTCTGAACCCACAGGTACAGGCGGCCACCACTACCGCGCCGGGCGTGGTGCAGCTGAACGACACGCTGGCAGATACCAGTACCGCACAGGCGCTTACCGCTGCGCAGGGAAAAGCACTTGAAGACAAAAAAGTGGATAAAACCCAGATTCTACAGGCCGGCGGCAGCAGTACTACCAGCATCATGAGCCAGAACGCGGTGACCAAAGCGTTGGACAGTAAGGCCAATACTACCGATGTGTTGACCAAAACTAACACTACCTCCTATATACCCAGCGCCAGCTACCATCCGGCTACCAAAGCCTATGTGGACGGCAAAGTCCCCACCAGTGTCAGCTATGCCACTTCTGCGGGGACTGCCAACAGCGCTGGCACCGCCACCGTGGCGGCCAAGCTGGGGTCAGGTGGCAATACTGCCACCGCAATGACTTTTAACAGGTGGTGGACACCCGGCCAACCAGACTACCTGTGGGGAACCAACAATGCCGACTTGTCAACCATGCATCTATATGGGCGTAGCACACTGGCTGTGGACAATGCGGCGCGTTTAAATTCGGTCGACGGCTCCAATTACGCCCGCACCGATGTGCCTACAACCTTTGCTTCGTCAGTATCTTTCCCGCTTAATACAAACATCATGTTCGGCCCTTACAATTCCGTGATGGGGCACTCGGCGGCAAATGGACAACAGCTGAACCTGCGCACTGACTACCGTGTGTGTGTGGTAGGGCAAACCAACGGAGGCGCTTGGATGCCTCTCCAGGCATTGAGAGTTACCGAATCTTCCAGCGAGCGCTTTAAATCGGCGCTCCGGGAAGAAGATGACACCGTGGTGGACCGTCTGGCCAAGCTGAGGCCCAAATCCTTCCGCTATAAAAGCGAACAGGCCAATGCGCCGGCCCATCATGGCCTGGTGGCCGAGGAGGTATACGAGATCTTTCCCGAAGTGGTGGACTTGGACGACGAGGGCCGCCCGGAAGGCGTTCACTATAGCGGGCTGATCGGCCCTATTATCAAGGCTTTTCAAGCACAGCAAAAAGCCATTGCCGATATCCAGCAGCAGCTGGCCAGCCTTACAGAAAACAAAAAATCCACCTGAGCATAGCCACAACGGCATGATGGGCACGCCCCATAAATGCCGCCACACATAAAAGGAGGAATACCCTATGGACCCTTATCGTGAATACTACCAGCCCAGCCAGCTTACCCGCTGGCGGGAGACCGACAAGCCCAAAATGGGCGACTTCAACCACGACAACCAGCAGCTGAACGACCAGGCCCTGTGGAAGGTTGTTTATGACCCGCGCGGCTTTGAGCGCGACGCGTTTAGCGCCGTGTACAGCGAGACCGCCGACAGCACCGCCCTGCTTCGCATGGTGAACGTACCGGACGTGGCCACCTTGGCCCAGCTTACCAACGTACCCTTCTATGTGCGCTCGGCCAGCGACAGCCAGGCCGGCGCAGTAACCCTGGCCATCCGTGGCAAAAGCGGGGCCAGCCTGGGCAGCTACGCCCTCAAGTTCCCGCAGGGCGATGGTACCGGCCTTACAAGCACCGCCCCGGCCGGCTGGGTGCGCGCAGGCGGCGTGTACACGCTGGCGCTGGGCAGCGACGGCACACTGGTGGTGCTGAACCCGCAAACGCAGGCCGCCACCACCGCTGCCCCCGGCACCGTGCAGCTGAACAACACCCTGGCCAGTACAAGCACAGGCCAGGCGCTCACCGCCGCACAGGGCAAAGCGCTGGAGGATAAAAAGATCGACCGCAGCCAGGTTGTGCAGGAAACCGGCGCCAGCACCACCAGCCTTATGAGCCAAAAAGCCGTGACCGACGGCCTGGCCGAGGCCATTGCCGCCACGCAGCTAGAGCCGGAGGGCGAAACCCCCAACCTGGGCCTTACCCAGTTTGCCCCCAACGACAAAGCCGCGTGGGCCACAAGCTACAACACCGACATGGCCAAAATAGACGAAGCCATCGCCGAACGCCCCACAGGCGGCGATATGGTTATGGCCGACTACGACCCTACCGGAGCAGTGGCCAATGCCGGGGGTATACCGGCATACACCAACGTGGAAAGCGGTTCCAACACGAACGGACGATACACAAAGTACCCGGACGGAACGCTTGTTTGCACGAAAATCGTCACGTCGCCCATTGCCATTGCCGGTGCACAGGGCACGTTGAGACGGTAGTATTGATGTCAAGGGTTGAGAAGTAAGTGGGTTAAAAGTCCAGTAATACTGGGCTTTTTGCTTATTTGTGATATAATTCAATTGTATAGAAATTGGAAATTTATCGCTTCGTGGGAACATATCAAAATAGGCTCAATCTCTTGCGAGAAGTCGATTTAGATGTCAGTGCTTGGCGAGAAGTCGATATAGATGTTTTGGGTTTTTTGGGCTTGGCGAGAAGTCGATATAGATGTTTTCGGATTTACATGGGGTTGAGAGAGCAGATTAGATGTAAGCCACGGTGGCTATATATTAGGGACTAAAACTTTCCAACCGGTTAGAGGAGATTTCGTCTATGAAAACAACTATTCTGCCGAAAACACCTTTAGGTAAACGTTCCGTTTATTTGCTCATTATCTTCATTGTATTAGCTATAACCGGAAGCGTAATTTCAAGCGTACAGGGAAATACAATTGAATATCCAAACCCAATAAACAGTCCGCTATTAGGAACGACAATATATTTGACCTTTATAATGGCTGCAATCGCCTTTATAACTGGATTAAGGGCCTTTTTCAAAAGTAAAGAGCGAGCGATTTTGTTGTATATAGTTTTTATAATTTGTGGTTGGTTTTCTATCGCCGGATCGATGCTATTTATTGTTGGTTTCTTCCAGTATATTGGATTGGGGAGTAAATAAAGTTTATTTGTATTACTGTGATAGTATGCAATTTAAATAATAAGAAGGAGGAATGGAGTTATGAAGATTCAGATCTGGTCCAAGACGAAGATTGGGAAATGGGCATCTATACTTACTTTGCTCTTTATCGTTTTGATGGGATTAAAAGCATTGAATATAGGGATCAGACTCCCGTTGCCATCACCGATTATTGCTATGTTGGGAGTAATTGGCTTTGTTTTGGGAATTATATCGATCTTCAAAAATAAAGACAGATCATTATGTGTTTTGTTGTCTATACCTATTGGATTGCTGATTATTTTTTGGATAGGGGCAGAAATAGCGTTTCCTCATTAATTTAGATACTATTTTACGAGCAAAACAATTGCTTTAATGCTTTATAACATTCGAAGGGAGTGGGGAAATGTCCAAACTCAAGAAAAACGCTTTGGCATTTTTACTATGGTCAACGCTTGCCGGAACGATATCATTTTTTATCAGTTCTGTTTTGATTGCTGTGGTGATGTTGCACGTTGATTTAGTAATTTTTGATACAATATTTGCTGGGGGAATAGGCGGTCTTTTACTTGGCATTTTCCTTTTGAAACAGCTTCAGATTCGTAAAATGGTGCTCGCTGGGTTTATTTCTGTGCCAATCGGTTTTTGGAGCGCTTTCATTCTGGCGGGAGGCGTGGATCTATTATTCTCCTTGATCGGTGTTAATTCTGAGAATCCCAACATTTCTGGCATCGGGAATATCATTGGAATCATCTTTATGGGGTTAATATGTGGTGCGATTTTTGGTGCGATCATCTATGGCCGCAGGTCGATCTGGCTGTTTTCCACCGTCTGTGGAGTGATTTCTTTTCCATTTGGAATATTAGTCGGCTTATTTAATTCTGATCACCCCATCAAAGCAATGATTGAAAACCTGCTGGCTGTTTTTGGACCCATCGATCTGAATTTCCTCGCAATTATAACGTCATTCGGCATTGGAATAGGTTTAAGCATTGGTCTGTATGAAAGGATAAAACAAAACGGTATCGTTAAAAGAAGCGCATCCTAAAACAAGGGATATGGCAATTGCCATTGACCACAAATAAAGTGGAAAATAGTTTAAGGAGGTGGTCGCTTATGGCGCTTGGTATTTCAGTTGTGGTCTTGCCCCCGCGTGTTGTACCAGACGCAAAGTTAGTAAAGATATGTTAAACTAACTTTGGAGGGAAGCAGAAAATGGCAAGGAAGAGATACACAATTGAACAGATTATCGTAAAATTGCGAG
>JAAYCI010000083.1 GCA_012729855.1 Oscillospiraceae bacterium | reverse complement strand
CATATACTCGATAACCTTTTGCTTGAATTCACCCGTATATCGCTTATTCGGTACGCCTTTGGGCATGAAAATGCACCCCTTCCATTAAACAGTTTATCACACTGTCTAACTTTTGGGGTGCACTTCAATGACAGCGGCTAATCCTTTATCCGTTTCTTAGGGGCGACCGCCTGTTGGTGGTGCCTCGCTATGTTTATTATAGCATAAATGCGGGAAAATCAAGCCGCTACGGTCGGCTGTTATACCAGCGTCTCATTCGTCGCGCACTCGCTGCCCGCCCCCGTCAGCATGTCCAGCGCGTGCTCCAGTGTGGGCAGCACATATTCCAGCGTTTCGCGCACGGCCTTGGGGCTGCCCGGCAGGTTGATGATGAGCGTTTGCCTGCACACCGCGGCCACCCCCCGGCTGAGCATGCCGCGCGGGGTAATGGTGTTGCTGTAGGCGCGCATGGCCTCGGGGATGCCGGGCACCAGGCGGTCGGCCACGGCCAGGGTGGCCTCGGGCATGCAGTCTCGCGGGGCAAGGCCCGTGCCGCCGGTGGTGAGGATCATGTCCACCACGCCGCTCTCGCTCCACTGGCGCAGCCGGTTGCTGATGGCGTCCTGCTCGTCGGGCAGCAGCATGGCCTCCTGCACCAGGTAGCCGGCGTTCAGCACCATGTCGCAAATCAGCGGGCCGCTGTCGTCTATGCGCTGGCCGGCGGCGCCTTTGTCGCTGGCGGTAAGCACCGCCACGCGGTAGCTGCGGGCGCGGCTGTTAGGCTTCAACATGCAGCTCATCCCCTTCCGCAATGGGCCCGCCCTGCAGCACCTTGGCAAAAATGCCCTCGCGCGGCATGATGCAGTCGCCCACCTGGTGGTAGATGGCGCAGTGGGCGTGGCATTCCTTGCCTATCTGCGTCACCTCCAGCAGCACATTGCCGCTGCGCAGGCGGGTGCCCACGGGCAGGCAGCGCAGGTCAATGCCGCGCACCAGCAGGTTTTCGCCAAAGTCACCGTCCACCACGTGGCCGCCGCGGTTTTTAAAATCCTCCACCTTTTCCACCGACAGCAAGCTTATCTGGCGGTGCCAGTTGCCGGCGTGGGCGTCCTGCAGCAGGCCGTGGCCCTCGCGCAGCACGCCGGTGTGCACGTTCTTCTTGGCGGTGCCCTTCGCCTCGCTAATGCAAACGGCGGCGATGACACCCGATGTGTTTTTCTCCATGATCAGCCTCCTATCCCATACATGCCGCCGGCGTGTGCTATCACCGTGGCGGCGGCATCGTTTTCCGTTTGCCGGCGCGCGCCCTGGTGCCGGCGGGGCTTTTGCTCCAGTGCCCCCAAAATGGCCTGCGCCAGTTGCGCATCGGTTGCCCCGCCACGCAGCAAGGGCTTCAGCGGCAGGCCGGTGTCGTAAAACAGGCACAGCTTCAAGTCGCCCGCGGCGGTAAGGCGCACGCGGTTGCAGCCGGCGCAAAAGTTGTGCGTCATGGCGGGGATGATACCGATACGGCCCCGAAACCCGCTGACGGTATAGTACTGCGCGGGGCCGCCCTGGCCGTCGGGCTGCACGGGCACCAGCGGGCCGTGCTTTTTGGCAATGGCCTGCAGCGCGTCGTCGGCGCGGGTCAGGGCCTCGGCGCCCTCGTCGGCCATGGGCATCCACTCTATCAGGCGCACGTCCACCGGCAGGGTTTGGGCCAGCGCGATGACGCCCATCCAGTCATCCCGGGTGCTTTGGGGCGACAGCACGCAGTTGACGCGCACCCGCCCAAAGGGCAGCGCAAGCGCCGTTTGCAGGCCGCGCCAGGCTTTGTCAAACAGGTCGCGGCGGGTCATCTGCGCGTAGCGGGCGGGGCTGGTGGTATCCAAACTGATGTTCAGCGCGTCCACGCCGGCGTTTAGCAGGGCGGGGGCCATTTCGGGCAGCAGCACCGCGTTGGTGGTGAGGCCCAAAAAGGTGATGCCCGGCGTCCTTTTGATGGCCGCCGCCAGCTGCGGCATGCCCTTGCGCACCAGCGGCTCGCCGCCGGTCAGGCGGATGCGGTCCACCCCAAGCCCCGCCATCACCCGCACCACCCGCTCTATCTCGTCAAAGGTGAGGATAGCCTCGTGGGGCAGGGGTTGCACGCCCGCTTCGGGCATGCAGTACTGGCAGCGCAGGTTGCAGCGGTCTGTCAGCGAGATGCGCAGGTAGTGTATGTTGCGGTCGTAGCTGTCTTTCATGTCAGGGTGCTTCTTTCTTTAAATAGTGCCCACTTTTGCCGCCGCGCTTTTCCAGCAGGGTGATGTCGTACAGCTCCATGCCCTTGTCCACGGCCTTGCACATGTCATAAATGGTAAGCAGCGCAATGTTCACGCCGCACAGGGCCTCCATTTCCACGCCGGTTTTGCCGCTGGTGGTCACGGTGCAGCGGGCCTCCACGCTGCTTGCCTCGGGCAGCAGGGTGAAGTCAATTCCGGCCTTCTCTATGGCCAGCGGGTGGCACAGCGGGATAAGCTGCGAGGTGCGCTTGGCGCCCATGATGCCGGCCACGCGGGCCACGCCCAGCACGTCGCCTTTTTCCATGGTGCCGCCTTGCACCGCGGCAAAAGCGGCGGCATTCATGCGTATTTTGCCGGTGGCTGTGGCGGTGCGGGTGGTCTCGGCCTTGGCCGAAACGTCCACCATCGCGGCTTTGCCGTCGGCGCTGAAATGGGTCAGGGTGTTGTCCATCCGGGCGAACCTCCAGTGGGCGAATGCTTTTTAAATAGTATACCACATTTAACGGAGCGGTGGAAGTGTGCAATACGGGCGCGCGGCATGGTGCAGCGGCAAAAAGCATTTCCAGCGCCGCCGGCCACAAAGCGCTATTGTTTTTGGGGGCCTTTGGCGCTATAATATATAAATGTTAAGCGTCAAAAGTCAAATTAGCATTAGCGGAACGTGAGGTGAACGCGGTGCCAGGTGAACCCCCAAACCAGTTCCAAAAACGCGAAACAGAGGAAGAATACCGCATGCGACAGGCCGCGCGCAGCAAGCGCCGGCAAAAGCGCCGCACCCAGCGCATACTGGTGCTGGCCGCCTTTGTGGTGGCCGCCGTGCTGCTGGTTGTGTGCATCGTCATGGTGTTCAGTTCCATCTTTGGCGGCGACAAAAAGGACCCGTCCTCCACGCCGCCGGCCAGCGCGGTGTCTGCCAGCCAGCCGGACAGTGTGCCCCAGCAGGTGCCGGGCGGCACCCCGGCCGCGGCCGACCCTACCGCCTGGAACCTGATTCTCATCAACAAGCAAAAGCCGATGGCCGACGGCTTCAGCCCCGAGACGGTGAGCGTTTCCGAGCTGGGCCACCAGTTTGACGCCCGCGCCGCCGATGCCATCAAGCAGATGGTGGCCGACTGCAACGCTGTGGAAGGGCACACGCTGTCCATCATTTCGGCCTACCGCGGCCCGGTAACGCAGAACAAGAAGAACACGGACCTTGTGGCCATCTTTAAAAGCCAGGGCAACACCGACGCCGAGGCCCAGCAAAAGGCCGACGAGGTAGAACCGGCCTACGGCTACAGCGACCACCAGACGGGCCTGGGGGTGGACTTTGTAACCGGCGGCGGCACCGAGACGGTGCAGGCCTTTGCCGACACCCCCGAGTACCAGTGGCTGACCCAGCATGCGGCCGAATACGGCTTTGTGCTGCGCTTCCCCTACGAGAAGGCCAGCATCACGGGCATCAGCTACCAGCCCTACCACTGGCGCTATGTGGGCGCTGAGGACGCCGCGGCCATGACGGGCGCCGGCATCTGCCTGGAGGAATACCTGCGCGAGACAAACGGCGCCACCGGCGCCAGCCAGCCCGAGGCGGGCAGCCAGGCCGACAGCGGCGGCAGCAGTACAAGCCAAGAGCAACTTGGCTAGCAAATGAACAGGCACAACAAAGCCGCCGGGTGGCGGCTTTGTTAACACACAGGCAACGGGCACCATATATTATAAATGAAAGAATACGGCCACTGCGTGGCGGTATGTGGCGGTTTTGGCAAAGGGCCGGGCCCTTTTGCCGGAATCACCGCAAAAGGTAATACTATGCAACGATATGCCATTGCCCCCGGCGCGTTTTTAACCGAAGTGCCGGGCGACAAGTTCAAGCGCGGAAAAATCAGCATCCACCTGATTACCCCGGGCAGCCGCGAAAACGCCACGCCGCTGGCGCTGCTGCCCCATGTGCTGGACCGCCGCTGCGCCGCCATCCCCGACCCTACCGAGCTGGCCCGCCGGCTGTTTGCGCTGTATGGGGCCGACCTTTCCAGCGAAAGCTATGTGGTGGGGGCCAACCGGGTGCTCAGCTTCAGTATTGCCGGCCTGAAGGACGCCTACGCGCTGGGCGGCGAGAACCTGACGGGCCAGTACCTGGAGCTGCTGTGCAACATCCTGTTTGAGCCCAAGCTGGCCGCCGGGGTGTTCGAGGCCGACGACGTGGCCATAGAAAAGGACAAGCAGGCCGACTTTTTGCGCAGCGAGATGAACGACAAGCGCGGCTACTGCCTGCGCCAAACCCGCCGCAAGCTGTATGGCGATTCGCCCCTGGGCATTGAATCGGCGGGCTATCTGGAGGACATCGACCCGCTGACAGCGGCGGGGATACACGCGGACTACCAGCACCTGCTGCAACACGCGCAGGTGGAGGTACAGGTATGCGGCATCGATGGCCAGGCCGCCGCCCAGGCGGTGGCCTGGCGGCTGGAGAAGCTGCCCCGCACCCCATTGCCGCTGGCCACGGCGCCCCCCCTGGGCAAGCCGGCCGAATACAAGCACTACACCGAGCCAATGAACACCGTGCAGGGCAAGCTGTGCATCGTAAGCACCGGCGCGCCCCTGCCCGACGGCAAGGGCGAGGCGGTGATGCGCATTGCCAGCGCGCTGTACGGCGGGCTGCCCACCAGCCGCCTGTTTATGAACGTGCGCGAAAAGCAGAGCCTGTGCTACTACTGCGCGGCTGCCTACGGCTACTACGGCGGCACCCTGACGGTGGACAGCGGTGTGGAGCACGCCATGGCCGCCCGCGCCGCCGAGGCCATTTTGAAGGAGCTGGAAGCCCTGCAGCGCGAGCCGGTTGGCCCGGAAGAGCTGGCGGGCGCCAAAAGCTATATGCGCAGCATCATGGACGCCGGCAAAGACAGCCCCGACGTGCTGATGAACTGGGCGTTCAACGAGTGGCTGCGCGGCACCAACCGCAGCCTGGATGAGGTGCTGCGGCTGACGGGCGCCGTGACCGCCGAGGAAGTACGCGACGCGCTGGCGGCATTTTCGCCGGCGGTGGAATATGTGATTACCGGAAAGGAGGGCGCATGATGGATACCCGCCTGCCCGCGGCCACCGAAGCCGCCCTGCGCTTTGAGGAACAGATATTGCCCAACGGCCTGGCCGTGCGCCTGCTGCGCATGCCCGACTACGGCGCCGTGCACGCCATTTACGCCACCCGGTTCGGGTCTATCAACCGTGCGTTTGAGCACGGCGGCAAAAGCGTGGTGCTGCCGGCCGGCGTGGCCCATTTTTTAGAGCACAAGATGTTTGAAAACGCAGACGGCGTGGACGCTTTCTCCCTCTACGCCGAGACCGGCGCGGTGGCCAACGCCTACACCGGGTTCGACCGCACCAGCTATATCTTCACCGCCACCAATCAAATCGACAAAAACCTGGACATCCTGTTGTCCTTTGTGGGGCACCCGCACTTTACCAGGGCCACGGTGCAGAAGGAGCAGGGCATCATCGCGCAGGAGATAGGCATGTACGACGACCACGCCGAGATGCGCTGCTTCTACGCCCTGCTGGAGTGCCTGTACCACAACCACCCGGTGCGGGACGATATCGCCGGCACGGTGGGCTCCATTGCCGAGATTACCCCTGAGCTGCTGTATACCTGCACCGACGCGTTTTACAACCCCTCCAACATGGCGCTGTGCGCCGCCGGCAACCTGACGATGGAGCAGCTGCTGGATGCCGTGGAGCGCGCCGGCCTGCCCGCCGAAAAGGCCGCGCCTACCCGCCGGGTGTTCCCCGAGGAGCCCCTGACCATAGCCGAAAAGGAGCGCCGCTTTAAAATGGCGGTGGCCATGCCGCTGTTCGCGCTGGGCTTTAAAGAAAAGCCGGTGGCGGGCAACAGTACCCACACCGAGGCGGTTTGTGATATACTGGGAGAGCTTTTGTGCGGCGAGACCAGCCGCCTGTACCGCCGGCTGTACGACGAAGGCCTGGTGCAGCCGGGCTTTGGCGGCGAATACGGCCACAACGACGGCTGCCTGTACCATATGTTCTCGGGCGAGAGCAACCAGCCGGAAAAAGTGCGCGACGCCATTTTGGAAGAAATAGTGCGCCAGCGGCGGGAGGGCATAGACCCCCGGCAGTTTGACACCTGCAAGCGCATGATGTACGGCGAGGCGGTGGCCGAGCTGGAGAGCGTGCAGCAGGTGGCCGGCCACCTGAGCACCAGCTACTTCCGCGGCCGCACCCCGGCGGCGGAGCTGGCCGCCATTGCGGATATGACGCTGCAAGACGTGGAGGCCGCGCTGGACGAAATGCTGAACGAGAAGCGCAGCGCCTTTGTTGTTGTGGAGCCAACTGTTTAACCTGCAAGCAACCAACATGGAGTGTGATGTGACAAGATGGAGAACCTGGTAACCTTTCCGGGCTTGGGTATTGAGATAGTGGTGCCGCGGGTGGCGTTTACGCTGTTTGGCGCGCCCATTTACTGGTATGGCGTGCTCATTGGCATCGGGCTGCTGCTGGCGCTGGTGTTCGCGTTCAGCCAGGCCAAGCGCTTTGGGCTGGACCCCGAGCGCATGGTGGACGTCATCATCGTCGGCTTTGTGCTGGCCATCGTATGCGGGCGGCTGTACTATGTGCTGTTCAGCGACCAAACCTATGCCACCTTCTTTGATGTGATAGACCTGCGCAGCGGGGGCATTGCCATCTATGGGGGCATCATTGGGGCCTTTATAGGGGCCGTTATTGCCTGCAAATGGCGCAAGGTGGCCCTGCTGCCCATGCTGGACTTAACGGCCATGGGCTTCCTGATTGGCCAGGCCATAGGCCGCTGGGGCAACTTTTTTAACCAGGAGGCCTTTGGCGACAACACGGCCGCCCCCTGGGGCATGATAAGCGCCGAGACCACCGCCTACCTGCAGCGCAACCAGGCCCTGCTGGCCGAAAAAGGCATTATGGTAGACCCCGCCATGCCGGTGCACCCCACCTTTTTGTATGAGAGCCTGTGGTGTGCGCTCGGGTTCCTCCTGCTGTTTTTGTGGCGCAAGCGCCGGCACTTCAACGGCGAGATATTGCTGTTCTACGTCATCTGGTACGGGGCCGGGCGTTTCTTCATTGAGGGCCTGCGCACCGACCCGCTGACCGTGGGCAGCGTGCGGGTAAGCCAGGTGGTGGCTGCCGCCAGCGTGGTGGCGGGCGTGGTGATTTGGGTCATCGCCCGGCGCAAGACCGCCGGCAAGCCGCTGAACGTGCCCGTTGTGCCGCCCCACGCCGCCACGGTGCGCCTGGCCGAAGGCCGCGGGCCCGCCGCTGTGCGGGTATGGTGGCCGGCCTACGGCAAAGCCCCCACCCGCGAGGAAAAGCAGGTGCTGGCCCAGGAGGCCGCGCAGTATTTTGTGCCGGCCGATAAAACCGAAGCAAAAGCCGAAGCGCCCCAGGCGGAGGCGCCCGAAACCAAAACAGAGGCCAAGGCGGATGCCGGGCAGGCGGATAAAACGGCTGAAGAAGTGGATGCCGTGCTCACCGATGAAACCGCGGCCGACCCGGCCGAAGCAACCGACGAAAAGCCCCGGGACAACCCGACACAGGAGGATGAGGATGCCGGCAAAACGGATTGACGGAACGGCCCTGGCGGCCGGGATAAAAGCGGCGGCCGCGCGCGACGCCCAAAAGCTGGCCGAACAGGGGGTGCGCCCCCGGCTGGCGGTGTTTTTGGTGGGGGACGACCCCGCCTCGGCCATTTATGTGCGCGGCAAGGAGAAGGACTGCGCCGAGAGCGGCATTGAGAGCGTGGTGGAGCGCCTGCCGGCCGACACCAGCGAGGAAACCCTGCTGGAGCGCATCTATGCCGAGAACTCGAACCCGCACACCCACGGCATTCTGGTGCAGCTGCCACTGCCAAAGCAGATAGACGAAAGCCGGGTCATTGAGGCGATAGACCCCGCCAAGGATGTGGACGTTTTCACGCCCGAGAACGTGGGCCTGTTGCAGATAGGCCGGCCCTTCCTGTTGCCCTGCACGCCGGCGGGCTGCTTGCATATGATACAGTCCACCGGCATAGACCTGGCCGGCAAGGAGGCCGTGGTGGTGGGCCGCAGCAACATTGTGGGCAAGCCCATGGCCGCGCTGCTGCTGGCGCAGAACTGCACGGTGACCATGTGCCACAGCAAAACGCGCGATTTGGCCGCCAAGTGCGCAAGCGCCGACATTCTGGTGGCGGCCATAGGCCGGGCCAAGATGATTACCGGCGACATGATAAAGCCCGGCGCGGTGGTGATAGACGTGGGCATGAACCGCGACGAAAACGACAAGCTGTGCGGCGACGTGGACTATGCCACCGCCAGTGAGGTGGCCGGGTTCATCACCCCGGTACCCGGCGGCGTGGGCCCCATGACCCGCGCCATGCTGATGGCGAATACGATTAAAGCCGCGGGGCGCTTAAGCGCCGCTTTTGGCTTGTGAGTGAAAGGAACAAACAAAAGCGCACAGCCGCAGTGCGAAGGGCCTCAAGGCGCCTGAGCAACAGAAGCGAAGCGACCGCGGCGGGCCAGGCGTTTGTTTAACCAGGAGAAAACACCACGATGGCGTTACTCAACCTGATAACCGGCATCAAAGCGGCAGTGCTGCCAGCGGCGCTGTGGTATGACCGCACCATCCCGCAAAGCGGCGAGGGCACCCAAAGCGGCGGCGCTTTTGACGGCCTGAATCTGATTTTCATTGTGGCGTTCGCCATAGGCATCAGCTTTCTGGCGCGCTTTCTGGCGCGGCGGGGCGGGCGCAGAAAATAGCCGGGTGCGCCATTGACACCACCGCGCCCGGTGTGATATAGTAGTAAAGCCGCGTGGAACGGGTTTTCAAGTGTTGCGCTTTTGGGCGCGCCACCCGGGGCCGGCCCTGGGCCGGCAGTTTTCCAGCGAGACTGAATGAATGGGGATACACCATGTACGCAGTGATCAAAACAGGCGGTAAACAGTACCGCGTGCAAACCGGCGACGTTATCTATGTAGAAAAACTGCCGGCGGAAGTCGACGACCACGTACAGTTCGACGACGTGCTGGCCGTGGGCGAGGACGGCAAGGTGACCGTGGGCACGCCCACCGTGGCCGGCGCTAGAGTGGTTGGCAAAATTATCAAGAACGGCAAGGGCAAGAAGCTGAATATCATCACCTACAAGCCCAAGAAGGGCAGCGTGCGCCGCATTGGCCACCGCCAGCCCTATACCAAGGTGGAAATAACCGAAATTGCCGGCAAATAAGCCGGGGAGGGATAACAGATGGCACATAAAAAAGGTGTAGGTTCAACCAAAAACGGCCGCGACTCCGAAAGCAAACGCCTGGGCGTGAAGCGCGCCGACGGCCAGTTCGTACTGGCGGGCAACATTTTGGTGCGGCAGCGCGGCACCCATATCCACCCCGGTGAGAATGTGGGCAAGGGCCGCGACGATACCCTGTTCGCGCTGACAGACGGCAAAGTGAGCTTCGAGCGCTGGGGCCGCGACCGTAAGAGAGTATCGGTTCGATAGCAAGTGCTGACGCCGGGCCCTGAAGGCCCGGTTTTTTTTGGAAAGGAGGCACGCTGTGTTTATAGATGTTGCCCGAATAAAGATTGCGGCCGGCAATGGCGGCAACGGCTGCGTGTCCTTCCGGCGGGAGAAATACGTGGCGGCCGGCGGGCCCGACGGCGGCGACGGCGGCTGGGGCGGCAATGTGGTGATGAAGGCCGACGACAACCTGTCCACCCTGATGGACTTCCGCTACCGCCGCAAATACGCCGCTGAAAACGGCGTGGACGGCGGCCCTAGAAAGTGCAGCGGCAAGAACGCGCCGGCTCTGGTCATCAAGGTGCCGCGCGGCACCCTGGTGCTGGACAACGCCACCGGCGCGGTGGTGGCCGATATCAGCGGCGACGAGCCGGTGGTGATTGCCAAAGGCGGGCGGGGCGGCTGGGGCAACAGCCATTTTGCCACGCCCAGCCGGCAGGCGCCGCGCTTTGCCAAGCCCGGCCTGCCGGGCGAAACACTGGACGTGCGCCTGGAGCTGAAGTTGATTGCCGACGTGGGGCTGATTGGTTACCCGAATGTGGGCAAAAGCACGCTGATAAGCGTGCTGAGCGCCGCCCGGCCCAAAATTGCTGGCTACCCCTTCACCACGCTGGTACCGCAGCTGGGCGTGGTGTGGGTGGGTGACGAAGAGAGCTTTGTCGCGGCCGACATTCCCGGCCTGATAGAGGGCGCGGCAACTGGCGCTGGGCTTGGCCACGACTTCTTGCGCCATGTGGAGCGCTGCCGCCTGCTCTTGCATCTGGTGGACGTTTCCGGCAGCGAAGGGCGCGACCCGATTGCCGATTTTGAGACCATCAACGCCGAGCTGGTGTCCTTCAGCCCGGCATTGGCCGAGCGCCGGCAGATTGTGCTGGCCAACAAGTGCGACATTGCCACCGAGGAACAGGTAGAGGCGTTGCGGCAGTATGTGGAGGACAAGGGCTACATTTTTTGGGCTATCAGCGCGGCGGCGCACACCGGCACCAGGGAACTGCCCCGCCTGGTGTATACCGAGCTGCAAAAGCTGCCGCCGCCGGTGCGCTACGAGCCCACCTATGTGCCGCCGCCGGCGCCCATGGCCGGGCCACGCGCCTTCACGGCAGAGAAGCTGGAGGACAACGTCTTCCGCGTTGAGGCCCAGTGGCTGGAGCGCATTTTGGCCGGCAGCGACATTGACGACTACGAGAGCCTGCAATACTTCCAGCGCCAGCTGGAAAGCGGCGGCGTGCTGGACAAGCTGCGCGAGCTGGGCGTGGAAGAGCATGACACCATCCTGCTGGGCGACTATGAGTTTGAGTATATTTTTTGAGTAAATTACAGAGTTTAAACCGTTTATAGGGTAAGGAGGCGGGGCATGTTCCAACCGCCCGAAACAGACATAGACTTGCGGGAACGCTCGCCCCTGGCGCTGGCCTTTGTGGGCGACGGCGTGCTGGAGCTTTTGGTGCGCGCCCGCCTGGTGGCCCATAGCCGCCTGCCGGTGGGGGCGCTGCACACCGAGGCGGTGGAGATGGTATCGGCCCGGGCGCAGCACGCCATGCTGGCCCGGCTGGAGCCCCTGCTGGATGAGGCTGAGCGCAATGTGGTGCGCCGCGGCCGCAACGCCAACAAAACCAGCGTGGCCAAAAACGCCACGCCCGAGCAATACCGCGCCAGCACCGGGCTGGAGGCGCTGTTCGGCTGGCTGTACCTGCAAAACCGGCTGCAGCGCATCGAAACGCTGTTCCAGGCTATTTGGGAGGCCTACCTGCACGAGAAGGTGTTGTAAAGGCCTTGTAATTGAAATTGGCCCCGCTTCATGGTATAATTAAGTATTCGTGAACAAACCATTAATAACAACGCCCTTTACAGGCGCGATTTTTGCCGGAGGTGGCCCCATGTCCGGGCACAGCAAGTGGAGTAATATCAAACGGCGGAAGGAAAAAACCGACGCCCAAAAGGCCAAGCTGTTTACCAAAATTGGCCGCGAGATGGCGGTGGCCGTGCGCGAGGGCGGGGCCGACCCGGCCAGCAACACCAAGCTGCGTGAGCTGGTGGCCAAGGCCAAGGGCCTCAATGTGCCCAATGACAACATCAACCGCATCATCAAGCGGGCCGAGGGCGGCGAGAAAGAAGACTACGAGGCCATTGTGTACGAGGGCTACGGTCCCTCGGGCGTGGCGGTGATGGTGGAGACCCTGACCGACAACCGCAACCGCACCGCCGCCAACATGCGCCATCTTTTTGACAAATACGGCGCCAGCCTGGGCCAAAGCGGCTCGGTGGCGTTTCTGTTTACCCAGAAAGGCACCGTGTTGATGGAGCAAGCCGGCCTGGACGAAGAAAAGCTGATGGAGGACGCCTTTGACGCCGGCGCCGATGATTTTGACATTGAGGACGGCCTGTGCGCCGTGAGCTGCCCGCCCCTGGCCGTGGCCGACGTGGCCCGCAGGCTGGAGGAAAAGGGATACAAGGTAATTTCGGCCGAGGCCGAGTGGGTGCCCGGCACAGAGACAGCGCTTTCGGCCCCGGAGGACCTGAAGCGGATGGGCTTGCTGCTGGAGCACCTGGAAGAGGACGACGACGTGCAGGAAGTGTGGCATAACCTTGCGAACGCAGAGGATTTGCCCGACGCCTGATGCCCGCCGGCATACCGAACGGCTGGGTTTTGCACAATAGCGCTTGCATGGAACGCTGAAAGGACTAAAAGATGGCGGACAGGATTTGCGACAATTGCATGAGCCCGGTGCCCATTGGCACCGACAAATGCCCCAAGTGCGGCATCCTATTTGAGAACACCAACCCCGGCGGCGCCCTGCCCAACGGCTGGGTGCTGGGCGGCCGCTATACCGTGGGCCGCTATATCGATATTGACGGCGAAGGGGTGCTGTACTCCGCAATAGACGGCAACACCCTGCAGCGGGTAACCGTGAAGGAGTTTATGCCCGTCACCCTTTGTGCGTCCCGCAGCGAGGCCGGGGCCATACAGCCCAAGCCCGGCTGCGAGGTGCTGTTTAAAACCACCCGCATGGACTTTGCCGACCTGTACGGCAGCCTGCTGCGCTTGGGCCTGGTAGAGGGCCTGGTGCAGGTGCTGGACGTGCTGGAGGAGAACAACACCGCCTACGCCGTGCTGGAGAAGGTGGAGGGCCCCACCCTGGCCGAATACCTGACCAAGAAGCCCGGGCCGATAGACCCCCCGCGGGCCATTGCGTTGCTGCGCCCGGTGATGAACGGCGCGGAGACCATGCACAACGCCAACCTCATCCACCGCGGCATCAGCCCGGAGAATATCATACTGGAGAGCGGCGGCACGGCCAAGCTGTTTGGCTATGCCACCCTGGCGCTGCGCCAGCAGGGCAGCGAGCTGAAACCCAAGCTCTACCCCGGCTACTCGGCGCCCGAGCAGTACGCGGCCTCTGAGTTTGAGGGCCGATATACCGACGTTTACGCGCTGGGCGCGGTGCTGTACCGGCTGGTAACGGGGGGCACCCCCGAGGCCGCCGACGAGCGCAAACTGCAGGACACCCAGCGCGGCGCCCGCACACTGAACAAAGAGGTGCCGTCCTTCCTGTCGGCCGCCATTGCCCGGGCCATGCGCCTGCTGCCGGCCGAACGCATCCAGGACGTGGGCGATTTGCGCCTGGCGCTTTCGGGCGAGGGCGGCCAAACCGGCAAGGGCGGCATAGGGCTTACCCGGCAGCAGATCATCATCGGCGGGGTGGCCGTTGGCGTGGTCGTCGTGGCGGTCATCATCATCCTGCTGGTGTCGCTGCTGGGCGGCGGTGGGGACGATTCCGATGCCTTTTCGCAGCCCGATTCCTCGCTGTCATCCTCTTCAGTATCCACACCGGCCAACGCCGGCACCGCGATGCCCAATTTTGTGGGCAAGAAGTATAGCGAGATTATTGACAACGTGGCCTATACGAGTGTGTACACCTTTGCCGACGTGCAGGAGCAATACGACCCCGATGTGGAAGCAGGGCGCGTTATTTCCCAAACGCCTGCGGCTGCCACCCAGTGGGACGGCAAGACCCCGGTGCAGCTGGTGGTAAGCAAGGGCGCCGAGGCGGTGAAGATGCCCGACTTTGTGACGGTGGGCACCAGCCAGGAAGAGGCTGAAGCACAGCTGAAAGAACTGGATTTGGAATACACCGTGCTGCCTATGACCAATACGGGTGAGTATGAGGAAGGCACCGTGCTGAAAACCGACCCCGAGGCCGGTACCGAGGTGGTGCCCAAGAAGGACAAGGTGATCATCTACGTGGCCGGCGACGTGGCCACCATCCCCATGCCCGATGTGGTAGGCAAAACCCAAGCCGCGGCCGAGACTGAGCTGAACCGCCAGAACATCAAGTTCCGCATTGAAACCGTGGAGAACGACGGCACCCACACCAGCGGCACCGTGGCCAGCACCGAGCCGACTGCGGGCAACAGCGTGGCCACCGGCGCTACCATTGTAAACGTGAAGGTGTACGACGTTTACCGCATGCCGGACTTGTCGGAGTACATCGGCCAATCACCCGAAAAGCTGTACAAGTTCCTCACCAAGCGGAACATTGCCTATTCCATAAAAATGGTGGACAACACCGACCCCGCGCTGAACGGCCTGGTGCAGAGCCTGGATTACGTGATAAACGCCGAGGTGAACAACAATACGGTGGTAACGGTGTACCTGTACAAGGACGCGCCGGAAGTGCCCCCCGCGCCCAACCCGGACAGCAATGTACCCCCCGATGACGGCGACGACGATGACGACTGAGCCCGCCACGGAATGCACTTGCGTAAAAGGCGTTTCTGCGGTATGATATGATGTGATTTGAACTGCGGGCCGCCCGGCCCGCAGCATATAAAGGAGCCTTATTATTAATGGCATTTGAAGCAAAACTGAATTACAAAGGCAAACCGCTGGTACGCTCGAAAAACGAGATGTACTACGGCGACATGGCCGACCCCTTCGTGGTGTTTATGCAGATACTATCCACCAAAACGGAAGGGGGCGACGAAATGCCCGACAAGGTGATGGTGATGCTGCTTTCCACCGACACCAGCCTGCAGCCGAAGGACCGTATCGTCAAACAAAGCGTGAAGAACGGACTGTTCAACGCGCTGGACTTTGCCTCCATTCTGCTAAGCCGCGCACTGGCCGATAACACTAAAGCGGGGCAGTAGGCAGGTGCCGGGCGGCCTTGCCATGCAGTGGCCATCCGTAGGTTTGGCCGGATAGTTTTTTCGGCAGCCAGCCAATTTGATGCTTGCAATTGGCCAAATGGTTTGATATAATAAGCGAGTATGTTAGGGGAGATTTCCCGAGTGGCCAAAGGGGGCAGACTGTAAATCTGTTGGCAACGCCTTCGGTGGTTCGAATCCACCATCTCCCACCACCCAAATGTCAAGCCCGAGACAAAAAGAAATTTGTCTCGGGCTTGACTATTTTCATGCTCATTTGCCCTTGTGCTCAAATAACGACAAAATCAGTTGTTCCAATCGCCTGACCCAGCAGAAATAAGATTGCCAAAGCCGGAAGCCTTCCACTGAATCTCAACCCTGTTATCAGGATATACCAGCACCTTGTCGATCAGCAGATCGACCAACTCCCGTGTCAACGTTTCTGATTCCAACGCCCCCAGCGCCGCTTTAATGGAAGCGGCGCTGGGGGCCGTTTTTTCTTCCTGTTCGCGGATTACATCATATATGTCTCGTTGCCGGGCAAGGTCTGCATCTAAAGCCGTCTTTCGCTCTTTGTATTCCTCCGGACGGATATCTCCAAGCACCAGGCTTGCATAAAGCCTCTGCTTTTCGTCTTGGAGTGCCTGCAAGCTGCGTTCGCACTCCAATTGCCGCTTGGAGCGATGGCTATGGGTGTCATCGTGTGCGGCGTTCAAAACAATCTTAGCCTGACGAATCACGCTCTCCTGCACCACTTCCTCGAGTTCCAGATTCAGGATGTGTAGCCTGTGGCAAGCGATGTCGGGCGCCGAGCGAGTGAACCAGCAGTGGAAAGCCGCATTTTTCGTATTGCTGAGCCGCAGGGAGTGCCCACAAGTACCGCAGAGCACTTTCCCTTTGAGCGGCGAAAAAGCCGAAGGGTATCGCTCCGCTGTGCCCATCTTCCGGTTGCGCAGCGGCTCGCCCTTGGTACGAAGCTGTGCCTGAACCGCGTCAAACAGTTCCTGAGAGATGATCGCGGGATGATGATCCGGTATTCTGATCCAGTCCTCCTTGGCATTTTTTGCGCGGTTATTATTTCCCACCTCCAAGGTTCTGGTTTTTCCTGCCGTATAGGTACCGATATACTGCTCATCCTGCAAAATGTTCAGGATGACCGATTTCTGCCAGACACAGCGGTATTCTTCTGCCCTGGCGGTTTGCCGTCGGTGTTTCTTCCAAGCGGCGGGTGTTGGACGGTTTTTCTCATAAAGCCGCTTCTCGATCCTTGTTTTGACGGTGGCGGTGCATGGGATGGCCGCAGTGGGCGCAAAACACTTTGCCTTTGAATATATGCGGTGAATATGAACTCGCGGCACTGCGCACGGCTTCGTCCTTTTCCGATGTCTGGCGAAGAACCTCCTGCACATGCTCAAACAACTTGCGGGAAATCACAGGCTCATGGGTGTTGGGCACACAAATCCACTCATCTCGGTGAACGGAATTTTGCTTGCCGCCTGTCGTGCAAGTTTTACCCTGCGCCATATCGCCCACATAGACTCGGTCTCTGAGAATATCCGTGACCGTGCGTTTCTGCCAGAAGGGCTTGCCCAGCAGTTTTTCGTTTGTAATCAGACCCTTTTCCCATTTATAATGGCTGGGCGGGAGCATACTCTGCTCGTTTAGTGTCCGTATAATTTCTCCAACGCCCATACCACCGGCAGCCCAGTCGAATATCTGCCGCACGATGGCGGCGGCTTCCTCGTCAATGACCAGGCGATGACAATCCTCCGGTGACTTTGAGAAACCGTAGGGAGCCATCCGCCCCACAAACCGTCCGTCCTGTATGTTCTGCCGCTGCACACTGCGGCATTTACGGCTGATGTCCAGGGCGTAGGACTCGGCTATGACATTCTTAAGCGGCAAGAGCACGCCTCCATCCCCCTCAAGGGAATCAAAGGAATCGGTGACAGCGATGAAACGCACGCCCAGGGCAGGCAGGTGCTTTTCAATGTAATAGCCACAGTCGATGGCATTGCGGCCAAAGCGCGAGAGGTCTTTGACGATAATGCAGTTGATTCTGCCGCTTTCTACATCCTCCAGCATCTGCACAAAGGCGGGGCGCTCGAAGTTCGTGCCGGTTGCCTGATTGTCGATGTAGGTATCGGCGAGACGAATATCTGGGGATGCGGCGATGAAGTTCTCAATGATATCCTGCTGGTTATATAGGGAATCGCCCGGCTTGCGTTTGGCGTCGCTGGAGAGCCGAATGTAGGCGGCGGCGTTGTAAACAACATCTTGTTCCTGCACTGCGGGAGTCTCTACGGAACCCTTTCTGCTTTTCCGTGCCATTACGCAACAGCCTCCCTTCCAAGAAGGCTCAGCGCCTGTTCATATTCCGCCTGATAGTTGAAGGTGATATCCAGCTCCGTCTTGCCGAGCACGCGGATGCTGCGCACCAGATTGACCATCGTGCGACGATCCAATTCCTCCAGCCCTTCGAACTTGCGGAAATGCTCCATCCAGCGCAGGCGCTCGGCTTTGCCATCCAAGGCGTTATTTCGTTCAGTTTCCAAGCCCGCAATGGCATCCCGTAGGCGGGTTTCATCGGCGGCATATTTGGCTTTCAGCGTTTTATAGTCGTCTTTGCTCAGCAGGCCGCTGACCATATTCTCGTACAGAGAGGACTTGAAATTGCTGATTTTTGTAAGCTGTCGCTCGTTGTCCTCAATCTGATGCCCAAGCTGACGTGCCAGCGCCTGTGCCGCCTTGCGCCCGTCGCTGACTGTCAGCACCGATTCCAGCGATACGATCCCGGCGATATGCCCCTTGATGCTCTCCAGCACGCACTGAATCAGGTCTTGCTCCCGGAGCATGCCTGCACCGCTACAGCCTTGCTTTTTGCCGGTCGGGCAGTAATAATAATTGTATACTTGCCCTTTGTAGCGATTGGTTTTGCGGGTCATCCTGCCTCCGCAGCATCCGCAGATGAGGACGCCGGAAAATAGGTAAACCTTGTCGCCGCCCGGTGCGGTGCGGGTATCCAGCTGCATAATCCGCCGGGCGAGATCAAAATCCTGCGGACTAATGATGGCCTCGTGGGCGTTCTCGGTGCGCTTCCATTCCGGCTCTGGTTTATCGATCACATCTTTGATCTTGTAATTGAGGGTACCGCGCCGCCCCTGAATCAGCGTGCCCATATAAGTCTCATCATTCAGAATGCGGAAGATGGCGGTGGCAGACCATTTCGCGTCCGGTTTATCGGCAAAACCGCCCTTGGGGTGGGGCAAGCCCCGGTCGCGCTTGT
>JAAYCI010000082.1 GCA_012729855.1 Oscillospiraceae bacterium | reverse complement strand
CGCCACACGACGTTTCCCCGGCGTTTTTTGTGCCGGATCTGCGTTGCGTTTCCTTGCCATACACCAAGTATGCCTGCGGAAACGCGCCTTGCCCGGCGCAAAAAGCGCTCGTGGCCCCGCCGCGCTCCGCTATGAATACAGGTTCTTAAGTGCCAGCATTCCGCCGGAGACGCTTTCCTCCCGGCGGAATTCTATTGTGTCTGCATAGGATTTGCGGTATACTTTTATCAACTGTGTTTTTAAGTGTGGTCAAAAGGGTATGGCAGGAGCGGACAAAGTTTTATCGCGGGGAGGGCCCATGGCCGGTGTGTTAACAGCGTTCATAGCATCGCTGGTTATTTGCTGCGTGATTGCCTACTTGCTGGGGCTGTTCTGGTTTAGCGACGTGCGGAACCGGCGGTACCGCAGCTTCTTTTTGCTGGGCATCGAGGTCTTTATCTGGACGCTGCTGAACGCCATTACCATGGTGTGCGATGTGCAGTACTTCCCGGTTATCTACAGCCTGCGCATGGTGATGGTGTGCATTGTGCCGTTTGGCGCGGCCTGGTTTATCCTGGACTTTGCCGGCTCGCGCCTGGTGCGCAAAAAGTGGGTGCTGGGGGTGTTCATTGCCCTGCCGGCGCTGGATGTGCTTTGCATGCTGACCAACCCCCTGCACCACCTGTATTTTTTGAACTACAACTACCCCGTACCTGCCCGGGCGCTGCTGTTCTGGGTGCACACGGCGGTGGACTTTCTGTTCATCATCTTCGCGTTTGTGGTATTGATACGTTTTATTATAAAAGGCGCGCGCAGCAACCCCGTTTTGATACTGACCGGCGTGGCCATGCTGGTGCCCTACTCGCTGAACCTGCTGTACAGCTTCGGGCTCATCCCCTTCCCGCACGACACCACGCCCATCGGCTTTTTTGTCACCCTCATCCTGTTTATCTTCGCGGCCTACCGGCTACAGCTGTTCAACATCAAAACGGCGCTGCTTTCCACCACGATGGACTCCATTGCCGATGTGATCATCCTGTTTGGCAAAAACCGCCTGGTGGCCGACGTGAACCGCCAGGCGCGTGAGTCCTTCAGCGATTTTACCCTGAAGCTGGGGCGCACCCGGCTGGAGCATTTTTGCGACTACCTGCGCAGCCGCGCCATAGACGAAGAACCCGAGGGCCTGATTGCCGATATACTGCGAAGCGGCGAGGCCACCGGCGAATGCACCGTGCGCCTGCCGGGCGGCAGCTGGCGCACCTACACGCTGGCCTGGCAGGCGGTGGTGCAGCGCAACCGCCTGGCCGGGTATATTTTAATGCTGACCGACGTGAGCAGCTACAAGGAAATGATTGGCGAAATAAACCAGCAGAACCGCAAGCTGGTGGAACTGAAAGAAGAGGCCGAGGCGGCCTCGCGCGCCAAGGGGGAGTTTTTGTCCCGCATGAGCCACGAGATGCGTACCCCGATGAACGCGATTATTGGCATGACGCAGGTGGCGCTGAAAAAAGAAGACCTTACCGACGATGTGCAGCAGCCGTTGGAAAAGATACAGGGCGCGTCCAACCACCTGCTGGGCGTTATCAACGACGTGCTGGACATGGCCAAGATCGAATCGGGTAAATTTGCGCTGTCGGCTGGGGAATACACGCTGGAGGCACTTTTAAAGAATGTGTCGGTGGTGGTGGACATTTACACCGCGCAAAAGCAGCAGCACTTTGAGGTGGTTTTAGCCGACGACCTGCCGCCCGCGGTGCGCATAGACAGCCAGCGCCTAACGCAGGTGATTACCAACCTGCTTTCCAACGCGTTCAAGTTTTCGCCGGTGGGCGGGCATGTCAGCCTGTCTATCACGCTGGAAGCCCGGCAGGGCAGCGCCGTGCGCCTGCGCTTCGAGGTGCAGGACGACGGCATCGGCCTGAGCGCCGAGCAGCAGGCCCGGCTGTTCACCCCGTTTGAGCAGGCGGACGGCAGCATCAGCCGCAACTACGGCGGCACCGGGCTGGGGCTGGCCATCTCCAAAACCATTGTGGAGATGATGGGGGGCGAGATCTGGGTGAGGTCCACCCTGGGCGCCGGCGCCTGCTTTGGCTTTACGGTGAACGCCGAGACCGTGGAGGCCTGGCCGGCCGCGGCGGACGATACGCCGGCGCCGCCGGTGGCGGTGGCAAACAGCTTTGCCGGCTGCCACATCTTGCTGGCGGAGGACATTGAGATAAACCGCGAGGTGGTGACGGCCCTTTTGGAGGGTAGCGGCGTGGTGTTTGATGTGGCCGAGAACGGCCGGGTGGCGGTGGACAAATATCTGGCGGCCCCGGGGCGGTACGACATGATTTTCATGGACATTCAGATGCCGGTGATGGACGGCTTTGCCGCTACCGCGGCCATACGCGGCAGCGGAAAACCGGGCGCGGAAAGCCTGCCCATCATCGCCATGACGGCCAACGCCTTCCGCGAGGATGTGGACGCCAGCCTGGCCGCCGGCATGAATGGCCACCTGGCCAAGCCCATAGAGATGGAGCGGGTGCTGGAGGTTATCGGGAAGTATTATAGGCCGGCTGCCGGGCAGTAAGCGGGCAGCGATAAAAGAAGCATCTGCCCTTTCCGCAATGATTTGCGAAAAGGCAGATGCTTTTGGTTTATCGCCTTAGGTTCCTCAGGGATGGCCGGGAGTGGGGCGGGCTTATTCCCCCTTGCCCAGCTTGCGGTAGACAAAGAAGGTAACCAGCTCGCTGACGCCCATGATGACCAGCACGGCGCCAAACACCCGGAAGAGTATCACAGCGGCGCCAAAGGGGTTGAAGATGATGAGGATGCCCCCGATGATGACCAGGATGTTGATGACAATGAGGAAGATATTCTGCCGGCCCACAGTTTTGCCGCTGTTGAAGGTGCGGGCCAGGTTCACCGCGCCGCCCAGAATGAGCAGCGCGCCCAGGAAGATGTTGAGGATACTGATGATGGCACCGGAGAAGATGATGAGCACGATGCCGAAGACCACCAGCAGTACCCCGCTGACGATGCCGAAGCCGGAGTCGCCCTGGGTGCGGCCCCGAAAATAGCCCACCAGGTTGATGATACCCATAATGATGGCCACCGCGGCAATGAGATAGACGATGATATTCATGACCAGGGCGGGGGCGATTAAAACCAGCACCCCCAGCACAATGTACAGGATGGTGCGCAGCAGGGCCGACTGGGCCAGCTTGTCGAAGACAGGACGCATGGCAGACAACTCCTCTCAGGTGGGTGTTGGGTGAAAGGGCAAGGTGCCGCACGGCGGCAGGGGCGCACTCCAGTTTACCACGTTTTCACGCGTAAAGGCACGAAACAGTGGCTTTGGGCAGCCGGCGCCGGGCTGGCCTGGGGCCCCGGCGAGGTGCCGCCGGCCAACGCAGTAAGTGCCACAGGGAAGCTCGCTTTCGCTTTGTTGGGTGAATACGACGCCCTTTGGGGCAGCACTTTGCGCCTGCGGGGTTAAGCGGCAGAAAGCAGCCTCATGGTATGAGCGTGCTTATTCGTCGATGGCGTCCAGGTCGTCGGGGTCGCCCTGGCGGAAGGTCATTTTGGCGGGGCGGCCGTCGCGCGCCGGGGTGCCGAAGGAGCGCAGCGTGACCGGCGGCTGGCGTTCGCCGTCGTCGGCGTCCAGGATAGACGGCTTGGGCGGCGGCTTGCGGTTGGGCGAGCCGGGCGGGCGGCCGCGGCCGCGCTTTACCGGCGGGGCGGGCGGCTCATCGGGGGTTACCGGCGGCGGTGTGACGGGGGGCTCCGCCGGTGGAGTGGGTATCTCAACTGGCTCGGCGGGAGGCGTGGCCGCCTGGCCCCGGCGGGGTGTGGGCCTGCCGCTGCCCGACAGCATGGTGCGCCCGGGCGACAGGGGAGCCTCGCCAGGTGCCGGAGCAGAGGCCGGTGGCGCAGCGGGTGTAGGCGCTGGGGTGGCGGGCGGGGTGTTCAGCGCCTGCTGGCGGTAAACGGCCTGGCCTTGAGACACCGCCTGCTTTTGGGCCACGGCTTCGGCCATGTCCAGCAGGGCGGGGCGCTCGCTGGGGGCGGGCTCGGCCGGGGGAGCGGCTTTTTTGGGCTTGCCGCGTTTCAGGGGCAGGGGCTCGGCCGGGGTGGCCGGTGTGGGCGCCTTGGCCGCGGGCGGCCGGGCGGGCTTGCGCGCAGGGCGGGGCTCTTCCGCGGCTTCCTCCAGCTTTTGGGCGTAATTTTCGCCGTACAGCTCCTGGGCGCGCAGGGCTTCGTCCCTGTCATCGGGCAGGGTGGCGCGGGCTAAGTGCAGCGCGGCCAAAAAGCGGATGAACAGCACCACGGCCAGCCCCAACAGCACGATGAGCAGGATGACGCCCAGGGCGGAATTGCCGAAAATGGCAGCCCAGCCGCTGGGCTTGGGGGTTTGCGGCGGGTAGGTGGCCGACGGCATGCCGCTGTCGTCGCTGCCGGAAGTTACCCCGGCCGGCGGGACAACTGCCATACTGGAGGACGCGGGCAGTGAACTGGAGGCCGGCAGGGAAGCGGCGCTGTCTTCGGGAACAGAGCTGGATTCACTTTGAGAGGAAGAACTTTCTACAGACGAGGCCCCCGGCTCGGAAACCGATTCAGGCTCGGAGCTGGATTCGGGCTCAGAAGAAGAAACAGGTTCTGAGGCAGAACTGGGTGTGGCGGGTGGGGCGGCTCCGCCGGTAAACAAGCTGTCCACGTCGGCGGGGTCTTTGCCTTGCACCGAGTAGAGGGCCTCGAAGTAGGCCCGCAAATCGGCGTTTTGTTCGGCGGTAAACTCCGCCCGCTCAGCCTCGGTGCAGGCCTCGTACAAGGTGAGCAGCTCCTGCACATAGCTTTGGTTGGAGCGTATGTCGGGCAGCCAGTCGGGCGAAATGTCGGCCCGCTGCAAAACGGCCAGCTGGTCCAGCACGGCCTGGGTGTTGGCGCTTACGGCCAGCGCCGGCAGGGCAGCCGTAAGCGCGAACACCAGCACCAAAGCCAGGCCCGCCAGCCACTTTTTCACCGGGCGGTTGCGGGTCATGGCTGGCCCTCCCGGTGGTTGTAGGCGTGTATCATGCCGTCCAGCAGCAGGGTTTCGCTTATTTCTATGGTGTGGCTGCAGTTGGGAATAACCACCCCCGCCGCGCCGCCGGTGGCCACCACGCTGGCAAGGCCGCCCATCTCGGCGGCAAAGCGGTCAATCATGCCGTCCAGCATGGCGGCCGAGCCCAGCACCACGCCGCTGCGCATGCTCTCCACCGTGTTGCTGCCTATGGCCTTGGGCGGCGCCTCCAGCGAGAGGCCCTGCAATGCGCTGGCGTTGCGTACAAGCGCGTCCAGCGACACATATAGCCCCGGCGAGATGGCCACGCCCAGCAGCTGGCCGTTTTTGTCCATGGCGGTTATTTTGGTGGCGGTGCCCATGTCGATGATGACGGCCGGCAGGGGCCGGCTGTGGCGCACCGCGATGGCCGAGGCCAGGATGTCCATGCCCAGCTCGCTGGCGTTGTCTATCTCCACCAACACGCCGCCGGCGTCTTTTAGGCTGAGCAGATGGGGCCTGGCCGACGATAGGTGGGCCAGCGCTTTCATTAAAACAGGCGTGAGCGACGGCACCACGCAGGAGATCACAATGCCGTCTATGCCCTCGCGGTGCACGCCGTACAGCGCCAGAATGGCTTTCAGCTGGATGGCGTACTGGTCGGCCTCCTTGGCGCGGTCGGTTTGCATGCGGGATACAAAGCTTACCACGCTGTCCTGGTAGCCGCCCATCACAATGTTGCTGTTGCCCACGTCTATTGCCAATATCATTTGTGTTTTCCTCCTGGCATGGCCGCCGGCGTTCCCATGGGGGGCAGCGGCTTGTAAAATGTGCCTGAAAATAGCGGAAAATTCCCAGTGTGCCCATATAGCATACATTATAGTGGCTCTTTTGCCGGTGCGCAAGAGGAAAAGGAGCATATATAACAAAATTTTGAATATATAAATATGCCGGCAGGCTGAAAGCGCAATGCCTTCTGCCTGCCGGCAAAAATAAGCGGGGTTACTTCTGGCTGGCCGGGGGCTTGGCCAGCGGCGCCTCGAACCAGAAGGTGGCCCCCTGGCCGGGCGCGCTTTGCACGCCGTAGGCAAAGCCGTGGGCCTCGAAGATGGCCTTGGTGATGGACAGGCCCAGCCCGGCGCCGGGCTTGCCGGTGTCGGCGCGGCTGCGATAGTAGCGGTCGAAGATGTGTTCGATGTCCGCCGGGCTGATGCCGGGGCCATGGTCGATCACCTCGACGCGCACGGTGTGCTTGCCGGTGCCGGCCACCTTCAGGCCCAGGTATCCGTCCTCGCCCACGTGGTTCAGCGCGTTGCCCAGCAGGTTGTGCAGGGCGCGCTCCACCAGGGTGGGGTCGGCGTACACCAGGCAGCTGGTATCGGCCGAAAAATCAAAATGGTAGCCCTTTTGCTCGCACACGGCGTTGTAGCGGTAGCCCACCTCGTCGCACAGCTCGCCCAGGTCAAAGGTTACCGGCTCCATCTTTTCGTTGCCGGTGCTCACGCGGGACAGCTCCATCACACTGCCCACCAGCGCGCTCAGGCGGTCGCTCTCGTCCACAATAACGTTCAGCTGCCCGGTACGCTTGACAGGGTCGTCGCCGGTCAAATCGCGCACAGTCTCGGCATAGCCTTTTATCAAGGTAAGCGGGGTGCGCAAATCGTGGCTTACGTTGGCAATCAGGTCCTTTTGCAGCTGGGTGCTGCGCTTTACCTCGGCGGCCATCACGTTGAAGTCGTGCCCCAGCGCGCCTATTTCATCGTTGCTGTAAAGGGTTACCTGCACGTCGTAGTTGCCCTGGGCCATTTCACGGGTGGCCAGGCTTAGCCGGTGAAGCGGGCGGGTGAACAGGTGGCTGAACACCCAGGCGGCCAGCAGTGAAATGCCCATGATGATGAGCGTGATGGGCAGCAGCAGGCGCTTGAGCACCGTGACCGACTGGGACACGCGCTCCACGTTGGCGCTTACCACCACCGCCAGCTGGCCGCCGGCAGCCGTGGCGCCCAGCACCATCTGCTGGTTTTCATCCAGCGTATTGGCATAGGTGCCGGCGGCAAAAACCGCTTCGCGCGTCCAGACGGCCAGCACGCTGTTGGGCTCGCTTCTCAGGCTTACGGTGGTCTCGTCCTCGGCCACCTGATGCACCGGGTGCAGCAGGCAACGGGAAATAAGCCCGTCCCGCAGGTACTGGCAATTCAGGTTTTGGTCGGAAATATCCAGGCAGCGTTGGCCCACCACCAGCGTGCCGATGCTCTCGGCGTCGGCCAGCATCTCCTGGCAGGCATCGCTCAGGCGGGGCACCCCAATGCCACCGGGGTATACCTCGGTGGTCATGATGTCCAGGCCGTCTTCGTAGGCGGTGTTCAGCAGGGCAACGGTGGTATCCAGCAGGGACTGCAGCTCGGTGCGCAGGGAGCTTAAGTAGGCCGGCTGCAGCAGGTAGACGCTGACAGACCAGAACAGCCCGACCACAATGAGCAGGAGGCTGACCACAAAAAAGGTGAGCTTGCGCCGGATGCTGCCGGTGAACCACTGCCGATGACCCTTGCGGCCAAAGGCCTCGTTTTGGTAACCGTTCAAATATTACTTTCCTTCCGGGTCAAATTTATAGCCAATGCCCCACACGGTGGCAATGCAGTTGCGGTAGGCGCCCAGGTGGCTGCGCAGCATTTTAATGTGGGTGTCCACCGTGCGGTCTTCGCCCACATAGTCGTAGTTCCACACCTTTTGTAGTATTTTTTCGCGCGAGAGGGCAATGCCCTTGTTGGCCGCCAGGAACACCAGCAGGTCGAACTCCTTGGGGGTCAGGTCGGCCTCCTGGCCGTCTATTTTTACGGTGTGGCTCACGGTGTCTATGGTCAGGCCGCCAAACACATAGCTTTCGCCGGCGCTTTTTTCCTTGGGCAGGGTGCGGGCCAGCACGGCCTTCACGCGGGCCACCAGCTCCCGTGGGGAGAAGGGCTTCACCACATAGTCGTCGGCGCCGCTCTCAAGGCCGGCCACCCGGTCGTACTCCTCGCCGCGGGCCGTCAGCATGATCACCGGGGTGTCCATTTTGCGGTTGCGCATCTCGCGCAGCACGCTCATGCCGTCCACAAAGGGCATCATCACGTCCAGAATAACCAGGTCGATGTCGCCCTTGGCCAGCGTTACCAGCGCGGCGCTGCCGTCGGGCGCTTCCTCGCAGGCGTAGCCGGCATGCTCCAAATGCTGCCGGATAAGCTCGCGAATGCGGGGCTCGTCGTCTACAATTAAAATTTTAACCATGCGAAACACCTCTTTGTTCTGCGGCCTGCGCCCACAAACAGCGGTGGCGCGTGCCTCCATGATAGCGATAAGCTATGTTGTATTTGTGATAGAAAAATCGTAAAATGGAAATTATGATATTGACAATATTTGTGGCCTTTTGTTTGGTGGCGCTGCTGTTTATCGCGCTGATAATGCCGGGGGCGAGCAGTGTAGAGGACCGCGCGCCTTTTTGGGGTATGTATTTTGCCCACCGCGGCCTGCATACCAAAGATAAAGCCGTGCCCGAAAACAGCCTGGCGGCCTTCACCGCCGCGGTAGACGCCGGCTATGGCATCGAGCTGGACATACGCCTGGCGGCGGACGGCGAGGTGGTGGTGTTCCACGACGACACCCTGCTGCGCATGTGCGGCGCCCCCGGCAGGGTGGCCGATTTGACGCTGGCCCAGCTGCGGGAGCTGAAGCTGCTGGACACCGACCAGGGCATTCCCACCCTGTGGGAGACGCTGTATGTGGTGAAGGGCAAGGTGCCGCTGCTGGTGGAGCTGAAAAGCGGCCCACAGCACAAGCGCCTGTGCGAGGAAGCCTGGAAGATACTGCGCACCTATGAGGGCGACGTGTGTATACAAAGCTTTGACCCGCGCATGGTGCGGTGGTATAAAAAGCATGTGCCGGGCCTGCTGCGCGGCCAGCTGGCCGCCCGGCCCAAAGAGCTGCGGGCCAGCGCCGGGCTGGCGGCCTACCCGGTGGGCTGGGGGCTTACCCATTTTTTGGGGCGGCCGCATTTTATTGCCCACCGCAAGGGGCCGGTGTCGCCCATCATGCGGCTGGCAAGGCGGCTGGCCATGCGTATGGTATGGACGGCCCACCCCGACGACAGCACCTTTATGCTGGAGGAGGAGAACGAGGCGATCATCTTTGAGTACTACGAGCCCGAGCCCCGCTTTGTAGACCCACCCGGCGTGCCAAACAGCTGGCCGGAGGATGAGACATATAGATTTTAAACTGGCGTAACCATCATACACAACCGGCAGGGCCGGCGGCAAGCGAAAATGCCCGAAAGCTGCCCGGCGTGCCAAAGGTTATGCAAACAGTGAAAAAACATGAAACACACAAGGAGAGCAACCTATGAATGACCGAGTGAGCGCCTGGTTCCAGGAAAAAGGCTACCCGCTGACGCCCCGCTTTACCGGGGAGGACACCAGCACCGTGCAGAAGGCGGCGGCGGTGCTGGGCGTGGAGGACGGCCAGATAGCCAAAAGCCTGGCTGTGCGCCTGGCCGACGGCGTGGCCGTGCTGGTGACGATGGGCACCGCCCGGCTGGACAACCAGAAGTTCAAAGCCGCCTTCCACTGCAAAGCCAAAATGCTGTCGCCCGAGGAGACCGCGGCCGCAACCGGCTATGTGGTGGGCGGGGTGTGCCCGTTTGCCCTGCCGGATGGCATGCCGGTGTACCTGGACGAAAGCCTGCGGCAGTACAAGATTGTGTTTCCGTCGGCCGGCACGCGGGACAGCGCCGTGGAGGTGGAGGTGGCCCGCTTTGCCGACTATACGGGCGGCCACTGGGTGGACGTATGCAAAGAAACCCCGGCAGAAGACGCACCGTAACCAGGTATGCAAAAACACCAGGGAGGTAAACAGCATGGAGTATAAACGCTTTGGCAACACACTGCTGATACGGCTGGACCCCGGCGACGAACTGCTGGCCGAGCTGAAAACAGTGTGTGAGGCCGAACACGCCACCTTTGGCACGGTAAGCGGGCTGGGCGCGGTGAACCACGTGGTGCTGGGGTTGTTCGACCCGGCCACCAAGCAGTACACCGCCAACACCTTTGACAAGAACTTCGAGATCGTATCCATTGCCGGCAATGTGACGCGGATGGACGGCCAGCTCTACCTGCACCTGCACATGGCGGTGGCCGACGCCGAGGCCCGTGTGGTGGGCGGCCACCTGAACGAGGCGGCGGTGAGCGCCACAGCCGAACTGGTTGTGAACCTGCTGGATGGCGAGACCGACCGGGCTTTCAGTGATGCAATTGGCCTGAACCTGCTGAAGTTTTAGGCTTTGGCCAGCCCCAGAGTCTGTTTTCAAATCTCCAAAACGCCCAGATCCGGCATCTTTGCCGGCATTTCCGCATTGCTTTTTCTTACAAACCACCAAGGTTTGTCGCGAAAAAGCGCCTTGAACTGCCGGCAAACCTGCTCGGCTTTGGTCATTTCTCCCCTTTGAAAACAGCCTCTAGCAGCCACCAGCGGCAGCCGGCGGTGTTGTGGGTGTGGGTGAAGCCGGCGCGCCGCAGTACGTTTTCGGACGGGGTGTTGCCCTGCTCGGTTTCGGCCACCACCTGCTGTACGCCCGGCTGCCGCAATGCCCAGGCGCCGGCTGCGGCTACGGCTTCGGCCATGTAGCCGCAGCCGCGCCAGCCATCGCCCAGGCCATAGCCTATTTCCACCGCGCCGCCGGCATCCGGCGGGCCCTTGAAACACAGGCTGCCAATGATGACGGGCTCGGCTTTCAGCGCCAGCATCCAGAAGGTCTCCCACAGCAGGGCGCCTGGCTTGGCGCGTATTTTGGCGGGCTGGCCGGCCATGGCTTCTTTCATGTGGCCATCCAGCGGCTCGGCGGCGTAGCGCAGGCCCAGGCGGGCCTCGGCGGCGGGCAGGTCTTCGGTGAGAAGCACCAGCTCGTCCAGGCTGAGCGGGCAGAGCGTCAGGCGAGGGGTTTCGATTGTCAAGGGGGGGCCTCCTTTTGGCAAAAGCTAGTAGCTTGCGTCGCCTAAAAGCACGGATATCTCCTTGGTGCTTTTCCGTCTCTCTGCGTTGTCCATCTTCGCGCTGGGCGCCGGGCTTTGCCCGGTTGCGCTCCGAAACAGCGCTGCGGCGCT
>JAAYCI010000081.1 GCA_012729855.1 Oscillospiraceae bacterium | reverse complement strand
CGCCACACGACGTTTCCCCGGCGTTTTTTGTGCCGGATCTGCGTTGCGTTTCCTTGCCATACACCAAGTATGCCTGCGGAAACGCGCCTTGCCCGGCGCAAAAAGCGCTCGTGGCCCCGCCGCGCTCTGCTATGAATACAGGTTCTTAGTTCAGCCGGCGGATGACGCGGGCCGGATTGCCGGCCACAATGGTGTTGGCCGGCACGTCTTTGGTAACCACCGCGCCGGCAGCCACCACCACGTCGTCGCCAATGGTAACGCCCGGCAGGATGACGGCGTTGCCGCCCACCCACACATTGTCGCCCAGCTTCACCGGGCGGCCAAACTCCTTGCCGGCAATGCGCTCGCGGTAGTCCAGCGATTGGGTGGCCGTATAGATGCACACCCGCGGCGCCAGCATGCAGTGGTCGCCAATCTCCACGCGGCACACATCCAGAATGATACAGTCAAAATTGGCGAAGAAGTGGTCGCCCACATGGATATTGGCGCCATAGTCGCATTGGAACGTGGGGTGCACCTTCAGCCCGTCGCCGGCGCGGCCAAACAGCTTTTTCAGGATGTCGATGCGGCTCTCGCTGGGGTCGTGGTTAAAACGGAAGCATTCGCTGCGGGCAAAATCGCGCAGTTCTTTCAGCTCGGGGTCGCCCGGCCAGTACAGCTCGCCGGCCTGCATTTTGGTCCATTCCTTCATGCTCATACACCTCGTTTCTATTACAAAGCGGTTACTTTCCCACCAGAACAACAATTTGTATAGAATTATGTGTGTTTTACAGACGCCGTTGCGTTGCGGTTGAAGGTACTTTTATTATAGGGCCTGGCCGGGGTTTTTACAAGGCTTGGGCGGTGTGGAAAGTTTGTTCGGCGGCCTTTGTGGCACGTGTAAAAAAACTTGCCGGACAAGCGGGAATAATCTCCAATATTGCCCTTGTTTTCGCAAGCGGGGCGGTGCTATACTATGGCCGGATTTCGGGGTGGTGTTTGCTGCACCGGGAGCAGCCGCCATACCGCCCCCAACGAAAGGAGACCCGCCCATGGAAGTGCATGACCTGGACCTGAAGGCGTTTATGGAAGTGCTGGACAGCTGCGAAGGCGATGTGTTTATGGTAACCGACGACGGCGACCGGCTGAACCTGAAAAGCAAGCTGGCGCAGCTGATAGGCTTTACCCGGCTGATTGAGGGTGGCCGGGTGACCAAGGCCCGCATTGAGTGCACCAGCAAGGCGGATGAGCGCAAGCTGTTCCGCTTTAACCTGTTTGGCCCGGCCGGTATGCAGGAGAAGTAGCCGCCGCAAACAAGCGGGTGGCCGCGCCCGGTGTTTTGCCCGGGCGGGCCGCTTTTTTTTGGCGCGGGCCGGTTGCATTTGCCGGGTATAAGTTTTATGATGAAAGTACAGTGACATGCCCCTGCAAAGACTGACGTAAAAAGATACCACCCGTTCGGGCCTGCCATGGTGCGCCCGGCCAAAACCCTGGGAGGAAAGCCATGCGCAAAGCCGGTGTTCTGCTGCCTGTAAGCAGCCTGCCGTCGCCCTATGGCATTGGCACGCTGGGCCGCCAGGCCTACGACTTTGTGGATTTCCTGGTGCGGGCCGGGCAAAACCTGTGGCAGGTATTGCCGGTGGGGCCCACCGGCTTTGGCGACAGCCCCTACCAGAGCTTTTCGGCCATGGCCGGCAACCCCTATTTTATAGACCTGGAGCTGCTGGCGGCCAACGGCCTGCTGGAGCGCCGCGAAATAAGCCGCCACTGGGGCGAAGACCCCGGCCGGGTGGACTACAACCTGCTGTTCCGCCAGCGGCCCAAGGTGCTGGCCAAGGCGGTGGCACGGCAGAACAAGGCCGCCCCCGACTACCGCGCCTTTTGCGAGGAACAGGCGTTTTGGCTGGACGACTACGCCCTGTACATGGCCATCAAGGAAGCCCACGGCCACCGGGGCTTCATGGCCTGGCCGGAGGAACTGCGCCTGCGGCACCCGGAGGCCCTTAAAGCGGCGCGGGCCCAGTATGCGCCACAGATGGAATATCGCCGCTGCACGCAGTTTTTTTTTTACCAGCAGTGGATGGCCCTGAAGCAGTATGCCAACGCTGCCGGGGTGGACATTGTGGGGGATATCCCCATTTATGTGTCGGACGACTCCAGCGATTTGTGGGCCAACCCCGAACTGTTTTTGCTGGACGACGGCGGCCACATGCGGGCGGTGGCCGGTGTGCCGCCCGACGCTTTTTCGGCCGACGGGCAGCTGTGGGGCAACCCGCTGTACAACTGGCCGCAGCACAATCGTACCCACTACGCCTGGTGGATTGCCCGCCTGCGCCACAGCGCCCAGCTGTATGACATTACCCGCATTGACCATTTTCGTGGCTTTGCCGGTTTTTACGCCGTACCACCCGGCGACGACAACGCCCGCCGCGGGCGCTGGGTAAAGGGCCCGGGCATGGACTTTATGCGGGCCATAAACAGCGCGCTGCCCGACATCCAGATTATTGCCGAAGACCTGGGCTACCTGACGCGCGAGGTGCACGAGCTGCTGGCCCTGAGCGGCTTTCCCGGCATGAAGGTGCTGCAGTTTGCCTTTGACAGCCGCGAGGAGAGCGACTACCTGCCCCACAACTACCAGCGCCACACCGTGGTGTACACCGGCACGCACGACAACAACACCACCCGGGCCTGGGCCCACGAAGCGCGGCGCGAGGACATCACCTTTGCCCGGCGCTACCTGGGCATTGGCCCGCGGCAGAACCTGACGGACGCGATGATCCGCTCGGCGCTGTCCAGCGTGGCGGAAACCGCCGTGGTGCCCCTGCAGGACTGGCTGGGCCTGGGGGCCGAGGCGCGCATCAACACGCCGTCTACCCTGGGGGGCAACAACTGGTGCTGGCGGCTGCAGCCCGGCCAGTTGACCGACGCGCTGGCCGCCCACATGCGGCTGTACACCCGCACCTGGGGCCGGCTGTCGGCGGTGGAAAAAGCCAAGGAGCAGCTGGCGGCCGAGCTGGCCGAAAAGGCCGATACCTTTGGCACGGTGATGCCGGTGGCCAGCGAGCGTTCGGCCGAGAAGCTGATAAGCATGGTGGAGGATGAGACCGAGCCGCTGGGCGACAGCGAGCTGGTTCTGGCCCCGCCCGACGACGGGCCGGATGAAAACGCCGCGCCCGGGCCCGGCCACAAAAAAGCCGCACCGGAGGATGAGAAAAAGTAGGGCAATGTTTACAAAGCCGCCTGCCGGGAGAAAATACTGAAAACCAAACCTCGTTGATAAACGAGTACATTCGCATGTTTTTTACGTATAGTGGTTTTGCGGGCGGCTGCCCATACTGAAAAGCCGCTGCGCTGCCCGGGAAAGCAGGCGGCAGCCGCACCGGGCCTTGCGGGCACAAGGGCCTTATGGGGCGAGGTGTTCACGCGCTTGGCCCACTTCGCATGGCTGCCGTTTTTTTGGCCAATAGAAAAACCAAAACCATTAAATAGGCAAAAATCGCTTTGATAACCATGTGTATGCGCAGGATATTTGATTTTATAGCGGTTTTGTCGGCAGCCTTTATACCCGAAACAACCCCTATGTGCCGCCCGCCGCAGGCTGGAACAAAGCACCCTTTAGCGGCATTTAAAAAATACCGGAAAAATAGCCGGGAAATACCATAACAATGAGGACAAGCCCATGCGGATACTGACAGCCGCCCAGATGAAAGCCGCCGAAGACGCCGCTGTAGCCGGCGGCAGCAGCTATGCCGCGCTGATGGAAAATGCCGGCCGAGCGGCCACCGAAACCCTGCAAACACTGGCGGACGAGCGCGGGCTTCCGCACAGCGCGCTGCTGCTGTGCGGCAAAGGCAATAACGCCGGCGACGCCTTTGTGATGGCCCGCCGGCTGGCAAGGGCCGGCTGGCAGGTGCAGCTGGTGCGCCTTTTGGATGGCAAGCTGTCGCCGCTGGCGGCACAGAACGCCTGCCGCCTGCCCTGCACCGTGGCGCAAAAGAGCGCCCAGACCGCCAACTACAGCGCCGCGTTTGTGGTGGACGGTGTGTTTGGCACCGGGTTTTCGGGGGAACTGGCGGACGACATACAAACGGTGTTTGGCTGGGCCAACGCCGCGCCCGGGCTGCGGGTGGCGCTGGATGTGCCCAGCGGGCTGAACTGCGACAGCGGGGAGGCGTCTCCCGGGTGCTTTGCGGCAGCCATCACGCTGGCGTTTGGCGCCCGCAAGCCGGGGCTGCTGCTGCCCCAAAACGCCCCCCTGGTGGGCGAGGTGCGCTGCCTGGACATTGGGCTGTAGGCGGGCGGCGGCGCTGGCCTTTACTTTACAATTTGTAGTTCTATTGAGGGATTATACTTATGGTGAAAAAGGCGAAGCCGCTGCTCAGCATCGGCCTTTTTATCTTACTGGTGTACATTATTTTGCAGCGGTTTGTGGTTAGCATCCCCATGGGGGTAGCCATTCCGGTGCTGATAGTGGGGCTGGCGCTGGTGGTGGCCGGGGCCATACAAACCCGCCGCGCGCCCCCGCCCCCGCCGCCCAGTGATGACGAACCCACCGGGCTGCTATAACGGGCATTGCCCCCGGGCAGCACCCGGGGCCCGTGCTTTTGGCGCTTTCCGTGGCGGGGCCGCGGTGTTATTACCGCTGCCGCCCCCTGGCTGGACCACGCAAATGCAGGCATTCGCGCGGCTTCACTTCATTAAACCATAAAAAACAACAGCAGTGCTTTGCCGAGTAAAGCACTGCTGCCGTTTTTCCGGACAGGCCGGATAGAGAGAAGGGCGTACGCGTCACCTGGCCATGCCTTGCCTGCCACCGGCGGCGGGCGGTGCACTGTGGGCTTTGGCACGAAAGCTACAGGGCTCCGCCGGCGGCAGGGGGGTGCAGCATGGCTGGATGAGGCGCTATCTGGCTCTGGAGGAGGCAAACCATAGCCTGTCCTGCGGGATGGTAACCGTGTTTGCCTGTTCTTGGCCGTAGCGGATGCGCAGGTAGTCAAAGTCTGCGTGGCCACCCTCGGTTTGGGTGGCATAGCTGAACAGCCCGGTGCGGTATCCGGCAAAATGGTCGTTGGTGCATCGCATGTGGAATATCTCGCCCAGGCGCTTCCAGCTGCGGCCGTCGACGGAGAAGAAGAAGCGGGCGCTGTCGGCGTAGGCGCTAAAGTCGTAGTCGATGCGCAGGTGGATGGTTTCTCGCCGGTAGGCCTCGCGCATTTCGCTGCTGCCGCCGGCTTTGCTGCGGGTTTTGGCCACCACCTGCCGGGCGCCGCGTTTGTCTACCGCCAGGCCGATGAAAGCATACTGCGACTGGAAAGCCGCCAGCCCCGCCACGTCGCCCGGCTGCATGCCGGCACTGTCCAGCCGGGTTTCGAACGTGCAGTGCGGGGCCACGGTTTTTTGGGTGAGCACATTGCGGGCGAGGGAGAGCTCGTGCACCACCTCGCCGTTGATGAGGCGCAGGTGGCCCCTGCGCTGCGTAACCGACCAGCGCTGGGGGTCGGGGTTATGGTTCCACTGCCACATGGGGCCCAGGCGGTTGGTGTTGTAGTCAAAGTCGTCGCTGGCCACCAGCGGGGTGGTTTTCTGCGGCCAGCAGGGCAGCTCCAGCTGGGCCGGCACGTGGCCGCCCTCGCCCAGCACCGGCCAGCCGTCCTGCCAGTACAGCGGCACCAGTACAGGGCAGTGGCCCACAGCCTCGCGGTCTTGCGTGAACAAGGCAAACCAATCACCGGCGGGGGTGTCTACAATGCCGCCCCGGGCAATGCCGTTGTTGCGGTAGCCCATGGCGTCGTCCAGCACAACGCGGCCCTCGTAGTGGCCCAGCAGCGTGGGGCTGCGGTAGCACCACTGCAAAAGGCGGTTGTTGCCCGCGCAGGGCCACTGGCTGAGGAACAGGTAAAACATGCCGTTGATGTGATAGATGTGGCTGCCCTCGCAGTTCAGGCCGTTCACCCGGGGCGTAGTTAGCAGAATCTGGTCCACACCGTTTGGCTTCACGGCGCTGGCGTCGGCCAGCAGTTCTTTGATATAGATGGTGCCCTGGCCGTACACTAGGAAGCAGCAGTCGCCCAGGAAAAGCAGCGAGGGGTCGTGGTGGTGGCCGGGGATGGTGCTTTTCTCCCAGGGGCCGGTCTCGATATTGGTGGTGCGGAAAATAGTGGTGGCCTGGCGGGAGCGGGCGTTGAAGCACAGGTAAAACACGCCGTTATGGTGCCGCAGGCTGGGGGCTTGTATGCCCCAGCCGTACAGGGTTCGGCCGGGCGCCAGCTCATAGTTCAAATCGTTTCCAAAGCTGCGGCACACATAGCTGGCGTTTTCCCAGTTGGCCAGGTTTTTGGAGCGCAGCACGGGCACGCCCGGTGTGAAATGCAGGGAGCTTGACGCCATATAATAGGTATATCCCATGCGGATGATGTCCGGGTCGGGGAAATCTATGGGCAAAACAGGGTTTTGCAGCAGCATTTTGGGGGCACTCATGGTCACCAGCCCTTTCGCAGTGTATGCGGCAACGGTGCGGCGGGTTTACTTTTGGTGTGCTATCAGTATACCGTCGGTTTCTGTCGCGCGCGACACTCGAACGGGTGTTCGTTCAGAACTTGTTGCAATTTTTTTTCGCCAAATTTTCACAGCGCCAGGCTGGGCGGGCGTTGTTTTCTTGCCTTAAATAAGGTATAATAAATAGCCAATTGGTTTGGTATCGTATTAGACTGCCCGCCGGCGGGTTTTGCCCCCGAACGGGGCATGGATATTGAGGCGCGGCGGTGTTTGGCACCGGCGCGCGGCGATGAGGCGAGGAGCGTGCCCATGAAAGCACTTGTGAAAAAATGGCTGGCGTTGTTGCTGGTGGCCGGCATGTTGCTGGGCGGCGGCGGCGGCCTTACGGCGTATGCCCAGCAGCCCGCCGGGGCGGACAGCCAAGTTCAAATAGAGGCTGCCGCCGGCGATGACGGCGAAACGCCCGCCGGCAGCAGCCTGCCGGAAAACACGGCGATGGAGGACACCCCGGCCGGCGAGAGCGCGGCGGATGCCTCTGTGCCGGCAGACGGGACAGTGGCGCCGGACCCCGGTGGTGTTCCAGATGACAGTGTGGCAGACAGCCTGCCGGACAGCAGCAACGCCCTGCCGGAGGATGGCGGCGCGGCGGACGGCAGCCTGCCGGACGACAGCGTGGCGGACATTTCCGATGCGGATAACAGCAGCGGGACAGACACCTCTGAGCTGGACGGCGACGCTGTGGAAACTGAGGAAGACAGCGCGGTTTCTGAAGCAGATGCCGATGCAGCACCGGCCGACCTGAACGCCCTGCTGGCGCTGGCCGCCACCGACGGCGCCGAGGTCGCCCGCCTGCTGAACCTGTATGATGACGATGACGCTTACCTGGCTGCTTTGAAGGAGCTGCTGGTTTTCTATTATAGCCTGGAGGAAGCCAGCGACCAGCAGGCGCCCTTCCTGGCGGGGCTGGACGTGCGGGCCGAGGCCCTGGCGGCCGATTTTGCGGCCGCGGCCGAGGAACGCGCCACCGACCCCTACACCCTGGGCTACATGCCCGGCGAAGTGCTGGTGCAGTTCCGCACCTACCTGAGCGAGGCACGGGCCGAGCAAACCACCGAGACGCTGGACGGCAGCCTGGAGGTTGTGCTTTTGGAGACCGGCAACCGCCTGACCACCGTGGTGGACATTCCGCTGTGGCAGACGGTGGCCCAGGCCATTGAGGCTTTCACCGCCGACCCCAATGTGGTGTTTGCCGAGCCGGACTACGTGCTGCGGCTGGAGGACGAGTCCAACGCCGAGGACGTGGCAGCGGACTATGCCGCCCTGCTGGCCCCCGAGGAAAACATGGCGGAGGAGGCCTTGTCGCCTGAAGCGGCGGCCGCCCCGAACGACCCCGACAGCCAGTGGCACCACGCCAGAATAAACACCACCGACGCCTGGGCCCTGCTGCCCGACCAGGGCGCCGGCAACGCGGTGACCGTGGCCGTTATAGACACCATGCCCGACACCGCCCACGAGGATCTGGCGGGCGTCTTCCTCACCGACCACATCCAAAGCTTTGACCGGAACGGCGTGACCACCACACGGGAAGCAGAGCCCAGCCCGCCAGCCAGCAACCGTGACCACGCCACCATGGTATCCGGCATCATTGCCGCCAACGCCAACAACAGCCTGGGTGGCTATGGCATTGCCTCGGGCAATGATTCCGCCTATAACCAAACCGTGAAGCTGATGGCGCTGGACGCCCAGGGCGACACGAGCTACTCCGTGTCATCGATGATCCAGGCCATCAACTACGCCGTCACCTATGAGGCGCAGGTTATCAACATGAGCCTGGGCGGTGTTTTTGCCGAGTCCAGCGCGCTGACCACCGCGGTGAAGAATGCGGTGACCGCCGATATTGTGGTCGTCAATTCCGCCGGCAACCTGAACATGGACGACACCAAGTATGCCACCGACGCCTACGACAGCTACTACAGTTCCCTGTCGCCGGCACAAAACCCACCCGCCAGAACCGCGCTGCATTACCCCTCCGACTACGACGGCGTGCTGGGTGTCATCTGGCTGCACAGCTCCGCCTACGCCGTGGGCATCAATCCCCGCTATGTCGGCAGTACCACTTACTCCGGCTCCAACTATGGCTGGCGCAAGGAGATATCGGCCCCGGGCAGCCTGATATACAGCACCACTTCGCAAAATGCAACCAAATACCGCGAAGGCAGCGGCAGTTCCTACGCCGCGCCCATGGTGGCGGCGGTGGCCGCGCTGGTGCGCTACGCCAACCCCGCCCTCACCGCCCAGCAGGTGATGGACATCCTGTGCGCCACCGCCACCGACCTGCACATACCCGGCCGCGACCGCGAGACCGGCTATGGCTGTGTGAACGCCGAGGCCGCCGTGCGCATGGCACTGGCCACCCTGCCGCCCGAAAACCTGGCCACCGCCGGCGGCCATGGCCAGGTGGCCTTAAGCTGGGACGCCGTGCCCGGCGCCGACGGCTACCAGGTGTATGCCCAGGCCCCCGGCGGCAGCATGGCGCTGCTGGAAACCCTGCCGGCCGGCACCACCACCTGCACCCACCAAAACCTGGCCGTGGCCGGCAGCTACCAATACCAGGTGGCCCCGCTGGTGAACCTGACCCGCCAGAACGTGATAAACAAAAAGCTGCTTTATACCGATGCCGCCACCGACCAGGCCAACATTGCCACCGAGGCGGTGCGCATAGAGGGCGTGGCCGCCACCGCCGCCATGACGGTGACGGTACCCGCCACCGGGGTGGCCGTAACGCCGGCTGCCAGCACCCTGCGCCTCACCCAGTCCCTTCAGCTTACGGCCACGGTGAGCCCGGCGGCAGCCAGCGACAAAACCGTGAGCTGGGCCAGTACCAATACCGCTGTGGCCACGGTAGACAGCAGTGGCCTGCTTACCGCCGTGAGCCCCGGCAACGCTGCCATTCGTGCTACCACCACCGACGGCGGCTTTATAGCCGACTGCACCGTGACGGTGGTCACCCCGGCCACCGGTGTGGCGCTAGATAAAGGCAGCCATACGCTGGTGTATCCCGGCACCTTCCAGCTGACAGCCACCGTGAGCCCGGCGACAGCCACCGACAAAACCGTAAGCTGGAGCAGCCTGAGCCCCGCCGTGGCCACGGTGAGCAGCAGCGGCGTGGTGACCGCCGTTGGCCCTGGCAATG
>JAAYCI010000080.1 GCA_012729855.1 Oscillospiraceae bacterium | reverse complement strand
TGTGTTAGATTTTCGAGCAAAAATTTCTCAGATCAAGAAGGAGGATTGAGCAATCCTTGGTGGATTGCGATTGACGACGACGCAGAACTGGGAAATTTTTGCCGAAAAGATGACCATTGAATGGTTGAATACAAGTTCTAAGCTGCGGCCACAATGTGAACAGGGGTTTTCAAAACCCAAAATTCAAGAGAAATGAGGGCTGGCCATGAGTGAGCAAACCGCCGCCGCCGAGGCCCCAAAAAAGCCAAAGCGCCCAATAGCCAAATCGCTGCAAATGTGCAACGATACCCTGACCAAACTGTATGCCGACACCAACGCGGCCAAGGCCCGCGGCGAAAAGATAGGCTGGTCGACGTCTATTTTCCCGCAGGAGATTGCCGAGAGCATGGGGCTGTGCGTGGTGTACCCCGAGAACCACTCGGCCGGGCTTTCGGCCCGCAAGAATTCCGAGCAGTTTTTGCAGCACGCCGAGGGCGCGATGGAGTACAACAATGATATCTGCGCCTACGCCAAGGTGAACCTGGGCTACATGGACATTCTGGAAGCGCCCGGCAACAACATGCCGCTGCCCGACTTTGTGCTGGTGGCCAACAACATCTGCAACCAGGTAACCAAGTGGTTCGGCAACATCGCTAAGGTGAACAACATCCCCATGTTCATGCTGGACACGGTGTTCAACTACGAGCCCGAGGTGACAGAGAGCCGCGTGAAGTTCATGCGCGCGCAGCTGGATGGGCTGATCAAGAACCTGAGCGCGTACACCGGCAAGAAGTTTGACGAGGCCAAGTTTGAAGAGGTGATGAAAATCTCCCTGCGCAACTGCGCGCTGTGGATAGAGGCTAACGAAAAGCTGGCCAACGAGCCCAGCCCGCTTAGCGGGTTTGACCTGTTCAACTACATGGCCTGCATGGTGTGCTTCCGCGGCAAGAAGGAGACCACCGCCATCCTGGAGCAGCTGCTGGTGGAGATCGACGAGCACATCAAGAACGGCACCTCCACCTACCCGGAACAGCAGAACTACCGCGTGTACTGGGAGGGCATTGCCTGCTGGCCGCACCTGAGCCACAACCTGCGCACCATGCGCAAGTATGGCATGAACGTGGTGGCCACCAGCTACGTGAAGGCCTGGGCGCTGGACTACGAGAGCGGCGACCTGGACGGCATGGCCAAAGCCTACAGCACCACCACGGCCAACAACATGCCGCTGGAAACCCAGGTGCAGCGCCGCAGCGACCTTTTGGTGAAGTTTAACTGCGACGGCATGCTGTACCACATGAACCGCAGCTGCAAGGTGATGGACTGCATGCAGTACGAGGTGCAGCGCCAGGTGCAGGCCAAAACCGGCATCCCGTTTACCAGCTTCGACGGCGACCAGTCCGACTTCCGCAACTACAGCGAGGCCCAGTTTGAGACCCGCATGGAGGCGTTTGCCGAAGTGATGAAGGCCCGCAAAGAGGGCAAGCGCAACGTTTGACGGCGCGCACCGATGAGAGAGCTGTGAACAAACCGTGCCTGGCACGGAGAAGCAAAGGTTTTTCAAAATTCTAAAAAGAGAGAGAAGAGGGACAGTGAATGAGTGAGCAAACCGCCGCTGCCGAGGCCGCCAAAAAGCCAAAGCGCCCCATAGCGAAATCGCTGCAAATGTGCAACGATACGCTGGCCAAGCTGTATGCGGACACCAACGCGGCCAAGGCCCGTGGGGAGAAGATAGGCTGGTCGACGTCTATTTTCCCGCAGGAGATTGCCGAGAGCATGGGGCTGTGCGTGGTGTACCCCGAAAACCACTCGGCCGGCATTTCGGCCCGCAAGCAGTCCGAGGAGTTTTTGCAGCACGCCGAAGGCCCCCTGGAGTACAACAACGACATTTGCGCCTACGCCAAGGTGAACCTGGGCTACATGGACATTCTGGAAGTGCCCGGCAACAACATGCCGCTGCCCGACTTTGTGCTGGTGGCCAATAACATCTGCAACCAGGTAACCAAATGGTTTGGCAACATTGCCAAGGTGAACAACGTGCCCATGTTCATGCTGGACACGGTGTTCAACTACGATACCGAGGTGACCGAGAGCCGCGTGAAGTTTATGCGCGCGCAGCTGGACGCGCTGATCAAGAACCTGAGCGCGTACACCGGCAAGAAGTTTGACGAGGACAAGTTCAAAGAGGTGATGGACATCTCCATCCGCAACTGCGAGCTGTGGATAGAGGCCAACGAACGGCTGGCCCACACCCCCAGCCCGCTCAGCGGGTTTGACCTGTTCAACTACATGGCCTGCATGGTGTGCTTCCGCGGCAAGAAGGAGACCACCGCCATCCTGGAGCAGCTTATCCTGGAGATCGACGAGCACATCAAGAACGGCACGTCCACCTACTCGGGCGAGCAGAACTACCGCATTTACTGGGACGGCATTGCCTGCTGGCCGCACCTGAGCCACAACCTGCGCACCATGCGCAAGTATGGCATGAACGTGGTGGCCACCGCCTATGTGCGCGCCTGGGCGCTGGACTACAAGAGCGGCGACTTGGACGGCATGGCCGAGGCCTACAGCACCACCGCCGGCAACAACATGCCGCTGGAAACCCAGGTGCAGCGCCGCAGTGATGCGCTGATAAAGTTTAAATGCGACGGCATGCTGTACCACATGAACCGCAGCTGCAAGGTGATGGACTGCATGCAGTACGAAGTGCAGCGCCGGGTAGAGGAAAAAACCGGCGTCCCCTTCACCAGCTTCGACGGTGACCAGTCGGATTACCGCAACTACAGCGAGGCGCAGTTTGAAACCCGCCTGGAGGCGTTTGCTGAAATGATGAAAGTAAGGAAGGAGGGCATGCGCAATGGCTGATTTGAATACCCGCCTGAAAGAGGCCCAGGATGTTGCCGCAAACCCCAAGAAGATGATGGCCCAATATCTGAAAGCCGGTAAAAAAGTGGTGGGCTGCATGGCCATGTACACCCCTGAACCCATTGTGCATGCCAGCGGCATGATCCCCATGGGCCTGTGGGGCGGCCAGGTGGAACAGAAGGTGGTGAAAACCTACATGCCCGCCTTTGCCTGCCCCATTATGCAAAGCTGCTTGGAGCTGGGCCTGCGCGGCAGCTATGAGGGCCTGAGCGCCGCCGTTATCCCCACCCTGTGCGACGTGTTCCGCTGTGTGACGCAGGACTGGAACGTGGCCATCGATATTCCGGTGATTCCCCTGACATACCCACAACACCGCCAGCTGGAGGAGAGCATCGCCTTCCTGGTGAGTGAGCTTGAAACAGTGAAGGGCAAGCTGGAGAAGATTTGCGGCCATGCCATCACCGACGACGCCATCAATGCCAGCATTGACCTGTACAACCAGCACGCCGCCGCCATGCGCACCTTTGCCAAGGTGGCCAACGACCACCTGGATGTGATTACCCCCGAGGTGCGCCACGCGGTGTTCAAGAGCGCGTTGTTTATGGAGCGCGGCGAACACCTGGCCCTGATGAACGATATTATTGAAGGGCTGAAGGCGCTGCCGGTATACAAGCACACCGGCAAGAAGGTGGTGCTCACCGGCATCACCGCCGAGCCGGACGACTTCCTGGCGGCGCTTTCGGGCAACGGGGTGGCCGTGGTGGCCGACGACCTGGGCCAGGAGATGCGCCAGTACCGTACCGAAATGCCTGCCGGCGCAAACCCGCTGGAGCGCATTGCCCGCCAGTGGCAAAACCGCACGGGCGACCCGCTGGCCCACAGCCCCACCAACGAGCGCGGCGAGATGCTGGTGGAGATGGTGAAGGAAAACGGCGCCGACGGCGTTATTGTGTGCCTGATGAAGTTCTGCGACCCCGAGGAGTACGACTTCCCGCTTATCCACGGCAGCCTGAAAGAGGCCGGTGTGCCCACGCTGTCGCTGGATATCGACCAGCAGCCCAACAAGTACGAGCAGGCCAAGAACCGTGTGCAGGCCTTTGTGGAAATGCTGTAATGAATATGGGTTAACGTTTGAGGCGGCATGCAAGGTGCCGCCTCAAACATGCGGTTTTTTGTGCTAAAGCGCTAAAATGGTTGCCACATTTTATGCAATGCGTAAATAAAGGAGGACTGGATCATGGAATTTAAGCATATTTTGTTTGAAAAGAAGGACGGCATCGCTTACTTTACCTTCAACCGCCCCGAAGTACTGAACGCGATGAACACGGCGGCCTGGAAGGACCTGCTGAACGCCATTCAAATGGCCGAAGCCGACGACGAGATCAAGGTGATCATCTTTACCGGCGCGGGCGACAAGGCCTTTATTGCCGGGGCCGACATTGGCATGCTGCAGAAGATGAACGGTGTGGACATGCTGCACAACACCACCCGCGTGGCCGAAGTAGCCATTGAAAACTGCAGCAAGCCCGTTATCGCGGCGGTGAATGGCTTTGCGTTTGGCGGTGGCTGCGAAGTGGCCCTCTGCTGCGACATCCGCATTGCCTCCACCAACGCGCGCTTTGGCCTGCCCGAGACCAACCTGGGTATCCTGCCGGGCGGCGGCGGCACCGTGCGCATGGCCCGCATGGTGGGCGTGGGCGTTGCCAAAGATATGATTCTGGGCGGCCGCACGCTGAAAGCCGAAGAAGCCAAGACCCTGGGCCTAGTGTGGAAGGTTGTGGAGCAGGACCAGCTGTTGGCCGAGGCCACCGAGATTGCCAAGGGCATCATGAAGAAGGGCCCCATCGCGCTGGACCTGGCCAAGCGCCTGATCAACCACGCGTTCGACGTGGACATGACCGCCGCGCTGGACGCCGAGTGCTGGGCTTTCTCGGTGCTGATGAACACCGAGGACAAGCAGGAAGGCACCACGGCCTTCCTGGAAAAACGCGACGCCAACTTCAAAAAAAGGTAGGGCGCTTTAGCGCAAAATTTGGCTTGCATAGCAGCATCTTGCCTACGGCAACATGCTGCGGCAAACAAATTTTCCCGCGCCCGGTTCTGGGGTGCCCCAAAGGGGCGCACCAGAGCCGCAAGAGGCGGCAGTATGCCGCCGAGGCGTGGGTAGGGCGCTGGACACCAGAATGGAAAAACACAAGCAGCCTGAGCTGAAAGGATGATAAACAGCATGAAAGATGCAGTAATCGTAAGCGCCAAACGCACCCCCATGGCCAAATACCGCGGCGATTTCGCGGCCATTCCCGTGCCCGAGCTGGGCGCCATCCCGCTGAAAGCGGTGGTGGAGGACGCCGGCATCGACCCCGCGCTGGTGGATGACGTGATCTACGGCAACCTGCTGGCTGGCGAAGTGGCCAACCCCGCCCGCATGTGTGCGCTGAGTGCCGGCTTCCCCGACTCGGTGCCCGGCAACACGGTGGACCGCCAGTGCGCCAGCTCGCTGAACGCCGTGGCCTATGCGGCCTCGATGATCCAGACCAACATGGCCGATATCCTCATCGCCGGCGGTGTGGAGAGCTACTCCCAGGCGCCCTTCTTCCTGGAGCGGCCCGGCCAGGCCTACCCCAATGGGCTGAAGTTCCGCGACTATACCAGCTCCCCCAAGGGCCGGGGCGACAACATTGCCATGATTCCCACCGCCGAGAACCTGGCTGTGCAGTACAAGCTGACGCGCGAGGAGTGCGACGCGTTTGCGCTGATGAGCCAGCAGCGGGCCAGCAAGGCCTGGGCCGAGGGCTGGTTTGACGAGCAGGTGGTGCCGGTAACGGTGTACGACCGCAAAAAGAACGCCACCGAGATTAAGATGGACGCCTGTGTGCGGGACGACACCACCCTGGAGGGCCTGGCCAAGCTGCGCCCGGTGATGCCCAATGGCGTGACCACCGCCGGCAACGCCTCGCCCCAGAACGACGGCGCCACCGCCGTGCTGCTGATGAGCCGCGAGAAGGCCAAGGAGCTGGGCTGTGAAGTGCTGGCCGTGGTGAAGGAATATTCGATGGCCGGCGTGGACCCCACCATCATGGGCATTGGGCCGGTGTACTCCACCCGCAAGCTGATGGACCGCTTTGGCTACAAGAGCGGCGACTTCGACCTGATTGAGATCAACGAGGCGTTTGCCGCGCAGTCCATCCCCTGCATCCGCGAGATGGGCTGGGACATGGACAAGGTGAACGTGGAGGGTGGCGCCATTGCCATTGGGCACCCGCTGGCCGCCAGCGGCGGCATGCTGGTGGGCCGCATGGTGCACGCGCTGCGCCGCCGCTCGCTCAAGCGCGGGCTGGTCACCTTCTGCATTGGCGGCGGGCAGGGCTTCTCGCTGGTGCTGGAGAACGAGCAGGCGTAAACCGGGCGCTTTGTTGCATTAATTAACCGGCCGCAGGGTGTGCGCCGGAAATATGGAGGATGAGGACGATGGACATCAAAAACATTTTTATCATCGGTTCGGGCTTTATGGGCGGCGGCATTGCGCAGGTATCGGCACAGGCCGGCTACAAGGTGAAGCTGTACGACTTTAAAAAGGGCCTGTCTACCCAGGCCAAAGCCGGCATTGAAAAACGCTGGGCCAGCAACGTGGAAAAGGGCCGCATCGAGGCCAAGGACAAGGACGCCTATGCCGCCAACCTCACCCCGGTGGACGACCTGAAGGAAGCCGCCGGCAGCGATTTGATCATCGAGGCCATCTATGAGAACTTTGACGCCAAGGTGGCGGTGCTTACCGAGGTGGAGGGCTATGTGGCCGACACCACCATCATCGCGTCCAACACCTCGTCCATCTCCCTCACCGCGCTGGGCGGCAAGCTTAAGATACCCGAGCGCTTCATTGGCATGCACTTTTTCAGCCCCGTGCCGGTGATGAAGCTGCTGGAGATCATTCCCGGCCTGCGCACCACCAAGGAGACCCTGGCCGTGGCCTACGACGTGGGCGGCAAGCTGAACAAGACGATGATTACCGCCAAGGACATGCCCGGCTTTGTGGTGAACCGCATGCTGGACACCTTTATTGCCGAAGCCATTCGCCTGCTGGACGAGGGCGTGGGCAGCGTGGAAGACATTGACAACGGCTGCAAGGCCGGCCTGAACCACCCCATGGGCCCGCTGGAGCTGAGCGACATGGCCGGCGTGGACATTGTGGACGCCGTGCTGACGGTATTCCATGCCGAGCTGGGCGACAAATACACCCCCACGCCCCTGCTGCGCAAGATGATCGACTCCGGCTTCCTGGGCAAGAAAACCGGCATCGGCTTCTATGTGTACGACGAAAAGGGCAAGATTACGGGCGTGAACCCGGTGTTCCAAAAATAAGCAAAGCGCTTTTACAGCAAACGGCCACCACCGGAGAATGACGCCCGGTGGTGGCTTTTTTGTGGGGGCAGATGACACTTTTGTAACGTTGGGCGGGAAAATTGCATTCGCCGACGAAAAGCCGTACAATAGGGAATAGAAATATTGTATGATGGATACGCGGTGGGAGGGATGACCGGTGGAGCAGCAGTGCGTGCTGGTGGTGGACGACGAAAAGGAAATAGCCGACCTTGTGGAGCTGTACCTGAAAAACGAGGGTATGGCGGTGCTGAAGTGCCACGACGGGGCCTCGGCGCTGCAGGCGCTGGAAAGCTGCGTGCCGGACGCCGCCGTGCTGGACGTGATGCTGCCCGACATGGACGGGTTTGCGCTGTGCAGCGAGATACGCAAGCGGTTCACTTTTCCGGTGATCATGCTTACCGCCAAGGTGGAGGACATAGACAAGATTACCGGCCTGACCATTGGCGCCGATGATTATATCACCAAGCCCTTCAACCCCATGGAGCTGCTGGCCCGGGTGAAGGCCCAGCTGCGCCGCTACCACCGCTACAACACCGGCGGCGAGGGTGAGGCCAAAGCGGCTTCGGCGCGCGAGCACGACTTTTTGGGCCTTGTGATAAACGCCGATACCCACAAATGCACGCTGTACGGCGAGGTGCTGCAGCTGACGCCCATCGAGTTTTCCATTTTATGGACGCTGTGTGAGAACCGCGGCCGAGTGGTGAGCAGCGAGGAGCTGTTTGAGGCGGTGTGGAAGGAAAAGTACATGGACTCCAACAACACCGTAATGGCGCACATTGCCCGCCTGCGCGAGAAGATGCATGAAGCGCCGCGCAAGCCAAAGTTTATCAAAACGGTGTGGGGTGTGGGGTACCAGATAGAGAATGAGGGGTAGGGCGCGAAGCGCAAAATTTGGCTTGCATAGCAGCATCTTGCCTGCGGCAATATGCTACGGCAAACAAATTTTCCCACGCCCGGTTCTGGGGTGCCCCAAAGGGGCGCACCAGAACCGCAAGACTGCGCCCCGCAGGGCGCGTTTCGAGGCCAACCGACGCCGAAGGCGGCGGCACTTGGGCCGAGATGCGGCAGTATGCCGCCGAGGCGTGGGTGGGGCGCTTTAGCGCAAAATTTGGCTCGCATAGCAGAATTGGGCCCACATCACAAGGCTAAGGCGAACAAATTTTCCCGCGCCCGGCGAACCAAACAGCGCAGCTGTGCAGCGTGAGCCGCAAGAGGCGGCAGTATGCCGCCGAGGCGTGGGTGAGAGCTTCCCA
>JAAYCI010000079.1 GCA_012729855.1 Oscillospiraceae bacterium | reverse complement strand
GTGCCGATATCGGCCTGAAAACGACCGAGCGGCAACCTCTGTTTCGCTACGCTCCACTTCGGTTGCCGCTCAGGGATAGGTTCCGCACTAACATTGTGATTGGTACAAAAAACGGGGGCAGCTCATCGGGAGCAGTGGCAACTACTTTATGGGCACGCTGGACGGCCAGGGGCATGTTATTAAAAACCTGACCATTACCGGCGAGCGCGACACCGCCGGGCTGATTGGCTATATCGCCCGGCCATACGCCAGCACGGCCGAGTCATCGCTGAAAAACCTTGGGTTGGAAGATGTTAATATCAACATCAATGGCGGCACCGACGTCAACGTGGGCGCGCTGCTGGTGGATAACCAGCGGGGGCACGTAACCGTTAGCAACTGCTATGTTACCGGCAGCATAAGCGCTTCGGGCAGCACGGTTTACGCCGGGGGGCTGGTGGGGTTGTCTACGGGGTACAACCCGGGCGGCCGGCTTACCATGCGCGACTGCTACAGCACCGCCACCATAAATGTCACCGCCACCACGTTTAACGGAGACCTGGGCGGCCCGGCCATCATTGTGGCGGGCAAAGCCTATGCCGGCGGTGTTGTGAGCCGTGCCCACGACGCCGACATCATCACCAACTGCCACAACAGCGGCGCCGTCACCGCCACCTCAACCGGCCTCAGCATCGCGGGCGGTATTTCCGCCATGCAGGCGAACAGTGCCATCAGCAACTGCAGCAATACGGCAGCTGTCAGCGCCACCTCGTCCTATGCCACAGACGATTATTACGCCAGCGAAACCAAGTACATCAGCGCGGGCGGCATTCTCGCCTTCAGCACCACAGACAGCACGCTAACCGATATTGCGCGCTGCTATAACACCGGCAACATAACCGCAAAGCTTACCACCACCAAAGACAAAACAGAAATTTTTGCCGGGGGCATTGGCAGCCGCACCAATAAACAAAACCTGAGTGACTGCTACAACACCGGCGCCGTCTCGGCGGGCAATGGGAACAATACGGCCGGCCACGCGGGCGGCATTGCGGGCAGAAGCAGCGCCCAAAGCAACGTGCGGCGCTGCTACAACACCGGCACGGTATCCGGCGCCAACCCGGGCGGGGTTGTGGGCCTGGCATTGCCGGGCAGCTATACCCGCGCCAGCTATTGGCTAAGCAGCGCCGCCCCCGCAGGCGTTGCCGAGGGCGACGGCGAAACAACCGGCTTGTCGGCCGAAGCCATGAAGCTTGAAACGTCGTACCCCGCGCTGAACTTTATTCAAACCTGGGGCTTCAAGGCCGGCGAAAACGGCGACTTGCCGGTTCTGCGGTTCTTTTACCCCGGCCTGGAGTACACACCCAACACGCCCCCGGCGCCCAGCCGCGACTTCCTGGCCGCCATCGAGCCGCCGGTAGACGGCGCGTATCCCATTACCAGTGTGGCCGATTTGCAAAAAATTGGCGCCGCCACCAACGGGCTGCCGCTGAACTGGGATTACGTACTGACGACCAACCTGGACCTGAACGGCATTGACTGGCAGCCCATAGGCTCTGCAACCGCGCCCTTCCTGGGCAGCTTTGACGGGCAAGGCTATGCCATACACAACCTGGCGGTGGAAGGCCAGCGCGACCACGCGGGGCTGTTCGGGTACCTGGGCGGTTCCACCTACGGCACCACCGCCACCCCCACCATTAAAAACCTGGGGCTGGAAAATGTCACCATCAATGTTACGGGCACCAGCAGCGCCTCCGCCACAAGCGCGGGCGGCCTGGTGGGCGAAAATTACCGCACCGCCGCCACCATAAGCAACTGCTACGTAACCGGCACCATAACCGCCGCGGCCCGCACCCCCCGCGTGGGCGGAATCATTGGCTATACCGAAACCTACACCGGCGGCAGCCTGGTTATCTCCGATTGCTACAACGCCGCCACCGTGACCGCCACGGCCAGCTATAACACGGGGTATACCAGCGCGGGTGGCATTATTGGCAGTGCCACCGAGGCAAAAACCATTCTCAACTGCCACAACGCCGGCACCATTACAGCCACGGCCAATTACTATTGCGCCGCCGGCGGCATTGCCGCCACGCTTACCTCGGGCAACAAAATCCTTACGCAATGCTCCAACACCGGCAGGGTGAGCGCCACCACCACCGACGGCAGCCAGTACCTTGGCGCGGGCGGTATTGTGGGCTACAACAGCAGCAGCGACGAGATGAGCACCATCACCAGCTGCTGGAACTCGGGGGAGATATCGGCGTTTCTGGATACCACCTATACCTCCAATGAGGTTTATGCCGGGGGCATTGGCGGCAGAACCCACAATAAAGCTGTAAGCGATTGCTACAACACCGGCAACATCTCGGCCACCAGCCGCACCCACCTGGCCGGCGCCGCGGGCGGCATTTTGGGCAGAAGCTCTGCCCAAAGCAGCGTGCGCAGGTGCTACAGCACCGGGGATGTCGCGGCGTCCCAAAGCCCGGGCGCCATCATCGGCTTGGCTTTAGACGGCAGCTTTGCCTGGGCCTGTTACTGGAACCGCGAGGCCGCGCAAACCCGGGACACCCAGCCCGTTGCGCAGCAGGACAAGAAGGGCGTGGGCTCCGGCACAGACACCACCACCCCACTGCCCGCCGCAGACCTGAAGCAGGAAGCGTCCCTTGCCAGGCACTTCAGTTTTGCGCAAACCTGGGGCTTTGCCAGCGGCGATAATAACGGCTACCCGGTTTTGCGGGCGTTTTATGCCGGCCTGGTTTACACCCCCACAACGGCCGCGCCTGTGCCGGAGCGGGATTTCATCGTCCCTGCCAGTCAAATCGACCCGCCCGCGCAGGGCTCCATTCCCATTGGCACGCGGGAGGAGCTGGAAACCATACGCGACAACCTGACGGGCAAATACCACCTGACTGCCGACATTGATATGTCGGGCGTGGACTGGGACCCCATTGGCGAATTCTATACAGACTATAACGACAGCAAGGCTTTTCAGGGCGTTTTGGACGGGCAGGGCCATGTGATTACCGGGCTGACGACACTGGGGTATTATGGCAGGATTCATGGCTGGAATGATTACGGCGGGCTGTTTGGGCTTGTTGCCGGGAACGCCGTCATCAAAAACCTGGGCCTGGAGGACGTTTGTATCTACAACACCGGCTGGACCAGTTGGACCGGCGGGTTATGCGGTGGCATTGGCGGCTCGGCCCAAATTGGCAACTGTTATGTTACCGGGCAAATCAGCGGCGGCGGCGATGGCACGCAAAGCGCCAGTGTGGGTGGCGTTGCCGGGGTGGTTGTTTACTGGGCAAAGGCGCCGGAGATTATTGATTGCTACAGCCGCGCTGACATTACCGCTGTCAGTGAAGACGCCCTGCATGCCGGCGGCTTTTGCGGGTTAATTTACCACGGCCGCCTCTATAACTGCCTAAGCACGGGAGATGTGACGGCCTCCAGGCACGCTTCCGCCGGCGGCAGTTATCCTTTTGTGGGCGGGGTTACCGGGTATGTTAACAACAAAGCCGAGGTGGCCCAGTGCACCAACACCGGCAAGGTTACCCTTATCGCGGGCAGCTACCAGGCCTGCGCGGGGGGCGTTACCGGGTATGTGGCAGCCGCCGCCCAGGTGAACGCCTCGGCCAATACGGGCGACGTGCGCCTGACATCCACCCACGGCTCGTCCAGCCCCACCCTTGAGGCGGGCGGCATTGCCGGCCGAAACAGGGGCAAGCTGGCCGACAGCTACAACCGCGCCGGCGTGACCACCGAAAAAGCGGCGGGCGCGGCAGATACCAACATCTTTGTGGGCGGTGTTGTGGGCAATAACTTCGCCAGCGGCGCCGAGGCTGTGCGGTGCTACAGCACCGGAAGCATTTCCGGCTCCAACCCGGGCGGCCTTGCCGGAAACGTTGCGGAAGGCGCTGCCGTTACCAGCTGCTACTGGAACAAAGACAGTGACCAGTACGTAAATGGGAACCTGATGCCCGCGGCGACACGCAAGGGGATCTTCCTGCCGGCCAGCACCGCCGCGGGCTTAACAACCGCGCAAATGAAACAGCAGGCGTCCTTCAGCGGGTTTGATTTTACCACCGTGTGGAATATGGCCAGCGGGCAAAACGACGGCTACCCGGTGCTGCGCGTCAGGCCTACCCCGTACACGGTTACCACGTCGGGCACCTATAGCAGCACCACGGGCGGCGGCAGCTACACCAAGGGGCAAACGGTGAATATCACCGCCCCCGCCACCCCCAACACCAGCTACCGCTTCAAGGAATGGACGACGACCTCGGGCGGCGTAACGTTTGCCAACAAGAATAGCGCGTCCACAAGCTTTATTATGCCGGCCGCGCACGTTGCCGTGGTGGCAACCTATGAGCTTATCCCCACCTACACCGTTAAGATAAAAGGCAATACCTATGGCAACAGCTACAGGGTGGGGGCAACGGTTACCATTACGGCCAGCAACCAAACGGGCAAGCAGTTTAAGCAGTGGGTTGCCGACCGTACCGACATTGTACTTGCCGATAAAACCAGCCGCACCACCACCTTTGTTATGCCCGAAAGGCATGTTGAGGTGGAGGCGGTCTATGACAACATCAACTACACGGTGACGGTGAACAGTGGCACCGCCAGCAGTGGCACCGCCATTATGGGCGCCACCATTACCCTTACCGCGGGCACGCCCGAAGCCGGCAAGCAGTTCAGCCGCTGGAGCTCTGCAACGTCCGGCGTCTCGTTTGCCGACAGATACGCCGAGCAAACCACCTTTACCATGCCCGCCCGGGATGTGACCATCACCGCAGAATATACCACCGCCACCAAGGGCAGCCAAAGCGCCCCGGCCGCGCCCACCCTGGCCGGCAAAACCAGCAGTTCTGTTACATTGAACCCCATTTCCGGCGCCGAGTACCGGCGTGGGTCGGGCGCATGGCAGGACAGCCCGGTGTTCACCGGCCTGTCGGCCAACACCAACTACTACTTCTATGCCCGCATGAAGGCCACCGATTTGCTCAACGCGTCCTCCAGCAGCGCGTCGTTGGCGGTGAGAACCTCCGTGGCCGGCGCCGACCCCGACCCGGGAACCCCCGACCCCAACAAGCCGGAAACCGAAAAGGCGGCCGACGACAAGGCCGCGCTGACCCATGACGCGATAAAGGGCGCCAACCCCGACGCCAGCAATGTAACCAGCAACCTGAGCCTGCCCGCCACCGGCAGCAATGGCAGCAGCATCACCTGGACGTCCAGCCACCCCAACGTGGTGGACGCCACCGGCGTGGTGACCCCGCCGCCCGCCGGCCAGCCGGACGTTCAGGTGACCCTGACGGCCACCATCACCAATGGCGGCGCCACCGAGACGGTGAGCATTACCCTTACCGTGAAAGCACAGGGGCCCGCCATTACCGGGGTGAAGCTGGCGCAAAGCAGCATCCGCCTGGCCAAGGGGCAAACGGCAACCATTGGCGCGGTGGTGTACTACAGCGACGGCAGCACCGGCAAAGCCCTTACCTGGAAAAGCAGCAACGAGAAAGTGGCCACGGTGAAGAATGGTAAAATCACCGCCAAAAGTGTGAAGAAAAACAGCACGGCCACCATTACCGCCACAGCGGAAAACGGGCAGAGCACCAAGGTTAAAGTAACGGTGCTGAAAAGCAGCGCCAAGGCTGTGAAGCCCACCAAGGTGACCATCAGCGGCGCCAAAAAAACACTGAAGGTGGGCAAAACCGCTCAGCTGAAGGTAAAAGTGAGCCCCAGCACCGCCACGGGCGCCGCCGTGACCTGGAAGAGCAGCAAAACCAGCGTGCTGCGGGTGGACGCCACCGGCAAGATAACCGCGCAGAAAAAGGGCACGGCAAAAATTACCGTGAAAGCGGGCGGCGCAAGTGCCACCGTTACCGTGAAGGTGACATGACCGCACGGGCATGCGCATCAGGAGGGACAAATGAAGCGTGAACCCGGCCCGTGAAGGCGGTTGGCGGTGACCGCCATGCTAACGGTGGCCTGCCTGCACGGGCGGCACAGGCAAACCAGCATGGGGCGCGCCTAAAAATGATTTGAAACGTCAATTTTAAAATACCCATAAAATAGCTAAAAAATACACAATTAATAAGGGCGCTGCCATCCCCCTGGCAGCGCCCTTATTTTGCTGTATGGCGGTTCTCTTAACCGCGATAAAAATAGCGATTAATTAGTGTTAAAATTGGCCGCGTTACGCGCCACTGTCAGCCATAAAGCTTTTTATAGTTCTTGGCCCGGTACAAATACACTTCCCGGCTGTCGGTATACCAGTTGTAGGTTTGTGAGGCGTGGTACCGCACGCCGCCCCGGTTGTCCCAGTTGGCTTCGTACAGGTACAGGTAGCTGCTGTCATGCCCCAGGTAGATGGCGTAGTGCTCAATCTTGCCCTCCACCAGCGGGTGGGCGTAAACAATATCGCCGGGTTTTGCCTGGTTGAGCAGGGCGATGATTTGGTCCTTGCCCCGTGCGGCTGTGCCTATTTGCTGGGTAACCACATACTGGCCGCCCAAAAAGCTGTTCTGCGAAAATCCATCATAGGTGCCAAACAGCTCCTGGTGCACATAGGCTACAAAAGCCCCGCACTTGCCAAAATAAGAGCCGGTGGGGTATTGGGCCAATATTTTATTTATTTCTTCCTGCATATTGCGTTTTTTAACGGTGATTGTGCAGGTGGCTTTCTTGCCGCTGTCCTTGTTCAGGGCGGTTATTTTGGTTTTTCCCAGCTTGATGGTTTTTACCACACCAGACGATGAGACCGTGGCCACCTTGGTGTTGCTGGAAGTCCAGGTGATTTTTTTATTGGCCGCGTTGCTGGGCGTTGCGGTTGCTTTCAGCTTGAAGGTTCTGCCTATGCCCACCACCGTTTTGGTATAGCTCAGCTTCACTTTTTTTACAACTGGCGCCACCGTTATTTTGCAGGTGGCCGTTTGGCCGCTGGCGGTATCGGTGGCGGTAATGGCGGCTTTTCCGGTCTTTTTCGCCAGCACCTCGCCCGTGCTGCTTACGGTGGCCACTTTTTCGGCGCTGGAGGCCCAGATGATGGCGCCGCTGTAGGCGTTGTCCGGCATAACCGACGCCTTGAGCTGCAACGTTTTGCCCTTGCCAACCGTCGCCTTCGCCTTGTTCAGCGTTATGCCGGTGGCAACAGGCTTCACGGTTATAACGCAGGTGGCTGCCTGGCCGCCGCCGTTGTTTGCCGTGGCGGTAATGACGGCTGCGCCGGGCTGGATACCCGTGACAACACCGGCACTTGTTACCGTGGCCACAGAAGTGTTCCCGCTGGCCCACAGCACATCTTGGGCGGGGGTATTATCAGGCAAAGCAGCTTCCAGCGTGATGCTGCCGCCTACCTGGACGTCGGCTTCCCCGGGTAAGATGGCCAGCCCGGCCGCCGATTGTGTTTTGGCCGTGAAGGTACCGCCATCCGCCGCAAACGCCATGGGGGTAAACTGAAGCACGAGCATAACCGCAATGAGCATAGACAACCATTTTTTCATAATCGAACCCTCCTCGCATCCCATTCTACCATAAAGCGTTGTTTGGCGGCTACCCTTATCCTGTTTATTGGCCGGGCGCCAAATAGCCTGTTGCTCCGGGCAATGCCGGGCCAAGCTTCTGGAAGCCAAAAAGTACACTGCTGGTCTTTTCGCGCCTGCCGCCACAGGCGTATCCGGCGCACCGGTTTATTTTGCGCTGCCAACCGGTTTTAGGGCTATTGCGGCAGGCGCATATAGCATAATACCCCATAAGTGCCTGTATATTTTGTTTATTATTAATAATTTCCACGCTCAATACATATATGACAAAAGGCCAATATAGCATATATTACAAAATAATAGCCATTTTTTCAAGCGTTAATTTATAAGTATTGGACAAGTATACAACATAATTTGTGCGCTTGTGCTATAATACAGGTACCATTCCCAACGGAAGGCCTGTTATTGCATAGAAGTGTAAGCCACGTTTTGAACCTGGAAGGAGGAGGCCATGATTGTAAGGTATACGGCATTGTGCCCCATGGTTTTTGGCGACGGGGCCATAAACGGTGTGGGGGAAGAGGTGAAAGCGCTGGGCTGCACGCGGGTACTGCTGCTTTCCGACACCATAACCGCCAGGCAGCCCGCCTATGCCACCTGCCAAAACAGCCTGCTAAACGTGGGCATAGAGGTGGTTGAGTATCCGAACTGCCTGCCCGACCCACCGGACCATATTGTGATAGAGGCCAGCAAACTTGCCAATGCGGAAAAGGTGGACGGGCTGGTGGCATTTGGCGGCGGCAGTGTGATAGACACCGCCAAAGCCGTTAAAGTACTGATGAACAACCCGCTGCCCATGGCGCAGTATTACGGCAACTACAACTATAAGCCCGGTGTGCCGCTTACCGCCATTCCCACCACGGCCGGCACCGGCAGCGAAACCACCCGCTACGCCGTTATCTCCGATTCCCAGCTGGTGCAAAAAAAATCATTCTATGTGCATGCCGACCTGGGCATTTTGGACCCCGAAATAACCGCCTCCATGCCGCCGCAGGTAACGGCGTCCACCGGCATGGATGCCTTTTCCCACAGCGCCGAGGCCCTCACCTCGCAGACGGCCAACCCCCACTCCGACCTGCTGGGCAGCGACAGCATCCGGCGCATTGTGCAGTACCTGCCACTGGCCGTGGCGGACGGCGCCAACCACCAGGCGCGGCGGGAGATGATGATTGCCAGCAACTTTGCCGGCAGCGCGTTTAACGACGCGCCCACCCACCTGGGGCACAGCATTGCGCAAACACTGGGGGCGCACCAGCATGTAACCCACGGGGTGGCCTGCGCGCTGGCACTGCCCGAAGTGATGGTGTTTGCCGCGGGCATTGTGCCCGAAAAGGTGCGCATGATCGGCGAGGCCATGGGGCTTTCCATCCCGCGGGACGCCGATAACCAAGCCATAGGCGCGCAGGTGGCCAAGGCCATACGCACCTTCATGAAAGGCATTCAAATCCCTTCCCTGAAAGCGCTGGGCCTCAGCCGGGAGGACACCGTGAAGGTGGCGCCCTATGTGTTCAACGAAGCCAGCATGCTGCGTGTGCCGGATGGCGTAAGCCTGACGGAAGCCCAGATGGAAAGCATTCTGGGCGCCGTGTACGACAACTACCAATAGTGTAAACCGGGCCTGGCTTGGCAGGCCGCAGCAACGAACCCGCGAAAGCGCAACCAAAAGCACCGTCGGAAACCTGTTTCCGGCGGTGCTTTATGTTTGGCCGAAGGGGAAGCCGTTAGTTATTGCCCGAAACGCCCGCACGATTTACCGCCGCGTTTTCCGCGTGCATCACATCAAAGCAAAGCACAATGGCCAGCACCGGCACGGCGTCCACGCCTTCTTTCACGGCTATCTCATAGGTGTCGCCCCAGGAAAGCCATTTTTGGTGCACGGTGGCAATAGGCTTGCCCGCCCGGGTAATGGTATAGTCGTGCTGCATAAACTTGCCCCGCACCTCCCACCCCAGCGCGTTAATCACGCACACCTCGCGCGCAAAGGCCAGCTTGCCTCTCATTTCGTAGGTTTTGCCGCCGGCCAGCTCGATAAAAAAACCGGGGCATCACAGACACCGGCTTTTTGGCGATGGCGGCCACCTGCTTGCCGGCCCTATCGCAGATGAAATGCTTGCGGTGCAGCGAAAACACTTTCCCCTCCACGGTGTACAGCGGGTTTTCGTTCACATCGTACACATTGAACCTTCCCTTGAGGGAAAAGACCTTCTGTTTCAGGTAAAGCTCCATTTGGCGCCTCCTCGGGGGTAGGGTTACCGGCGGGTATAGGTATTGCGTGTGCTTTGCCGGGCGCGGCGGGCACGCTGCTTTTTGCGGCGGGCTGCCCGCACCAGCACGGGAACAAGCACAATAACCACCAGCGCTATGGCGCCCACAATAACCCACACCACCGGGAAGGGCCCTGCCACCGTCAGCGTGGTGGCCGCCGTGGCAAAGCCGTCGGCCGAGGTGACGGTGAGGGTGACGCTGCCGGCTTTGTGGGCGGTCACAAGGCCAGTTTGGTCTACCGTGGCTATGGTATCGTCGGAGGAGGCAAACACCAGGCCGGTGTCGGTGGCGTTGGGCGGCTGCAGGGTGGCGGTAAGCTGGGCGGTATCGCCCGGGGCCAGCTCCAGCCGGCTGCTGGCCAGCGTGCAGGTTGCGGCGGGTATAATCTCCTGCCGGGTGATCACCACACCGCACAGGGTGCAGGCTTGCTCCCTCTGGCCATTCTGGCCGGCGGCGGCCGGGGTGGTAACCAGCCAGTCGCCCGGGGTATGCGCGGGGCCGGCGTAGCTGTCGGTATAGCTG